>JAICXU010000799.1 GCA_025934595.1 Polyangiaceae bacterium
TCGAGCACGACGCCCTCGTGCCCGTTTTTACGTCGATCGAAGATGCCGACTCGGTCGTCGCGCTCTTGCGAAGTGTCGACGATGTCCCTCCTTCACTGCCGAAAGCCGCGTAGCTGTTCAGAGCGACATCTATATGTCGAATTCAGCAGATGTTCACTTTGCGCGAAGTCGCGGAGCCCGCGGAACAATCACAGCGTGAGCACTGCGCCACCCCACGTGTAGCCCGCGCCGAACGCCGCCATGAGGATGTTCGATCCCCGCTTGCACTTGCCCTCGCGCCAAGCTTCGGACAGGCCGAGCGGGATCGTCGCTGCCGTCGTGTTTCCGTACTTCTCGATGTTGTGGACGATCTTTTCTTGCGGAATGTTGAGCTTCATTCCGACCATCTGATTGATGCGCATGTTCGCTTGATGCGGGACGAAGAGATCGATGTCGTCGACGTGGATCTTCGCGGCGTCCATCGCGGCTTGCGCGACCTCGGGCATTTTCTCGACGGCCCAGCGAAACACTTGCTTGCCTTGCATGCGCGGAAACGTGCGGCCTTCGTCCATCATCTCTTTCGTGAGACGCGGAATGCGGCGGGAGGAAGGGCACTCGACCCACAGGTCGGGGGCGCCGACGCCGTCGGCGTGGAGCAAGATCGACTTGATACCTTGGTTCGGATCGGTGGCGCGGCTCACGATCGCGCAGCCCGCGCCGTCTCCGAAGAGCACCGCGACGTCACGACCGCGATCGGCGAGCTCGATGCCGGTGGAGTGAACCTCGGCGCCGGCGATGAGCACGTTCTTGTACATGCCCGCGCGCACCCATGCGTCGGCGACGGAGAGCGAATACAAAAATCCCGAGCACTGATTTCGCACGTCGAGCGCGGGCACTCCGGGCAAGCCGAGCATGTGACCGAGAAGAACGCCGGAGCCGGGGAAGTTGTAGTCGGGTGAGAGCGTCGCGAAGATGATCGCATCGATGTCTTTCGGCTCGAGGCCGGCGTGCTCGATCGCCATCTTCGCCGCCGGCAGCGCGAGGTCGCTCGCGCCGATGTCGTCGTGCTCGATGTAGCGTCGCTCTTTGATGCCGCTTCGCTGGACGATCCATTCGTCGGAGGTCGTCATCAGCTTCGCGAGATCGTCGTTCGTGACGACCTTCGAAGGCACGTAGTGGCCAGCGCCGATGATGGTGGAACGGACGGGTTCGCTCATGCGCCAGGTTTTGCCGTGACCGGGATCGGACCGCAAGAGGGAAGCTCACAAAAGGGGCTTATTCGTGGGAAAAACGTTGCGCAGCGCAGCATCTTGCGCGCCAAGGGCAAATTGTACGGTGGTAGAGTGGCGCGATGCGCGTTCGCACTTCCCGCGTCCTTCTTCTTCTCTCGCTCGCATCGACGAGCGTCGCTTGCACGGCGATCCTCGGAGATTTTTCGGTGGGCGGCGACGACTCGAGCGGCGGTGACTCGTCGGCCGGCGGAGACGGCACGCTCGGCGACGGCGGGACGACCGACGGCAGGGGCGGTGATGGCAGCAGCAGCGATGGCGGCGCCGACGCCGCTCCTCCCTGCGGACACGCGAGCGACGCGTGCTGCGCGGCTCCCTTCGTCGCGTGTGTGCCCGGCACCGCGTGCGTCTCGGGCACCTGCAAGGTCAACGACCTCTGGGTCGTCGGCCACCATCTCGATATTTCGACCTTCCATTACGTCGACGACAGCATGCACTACGACGGTACGACCTGGACGATCGGGCCGACGCTCGGCACGGACTCGAGCGGTGCGTCCACCTATCCGACGGCCATTTGGGGAACGTCGCCTGGCAACTATCTCGTCGTCACGACGCAGGGAAAGTTGATCGCGTACGACGCGAGCGGCAACACGTGGCGCTCCTGCGGAACCGGAGTCGACGGCCTCTCGGGCTATCCCTGCAACGATCCGGGTACCACGCAATCGCTTTGGGCCATCACCGGTTTCGCGGTCGACGACTACTGGCTCGCCGGCACGAACGTCATGTTCTATTGCACGGGCGCGTCGTGCACTTCGAAGGCGGCCGGGATGCCCGCATCGTGGGGACAAGGAAACCTGACCGGCTCGTCGTCGAATGACCTTTGGTATTCGGCGTCCGACAACCGTCCTTTTCACAACGACGGAGGCGCATGGTTTCGCTACCCGGCCGAACAAGCTCGCGCGCTTGCCGCGATCTCACCGACCGACGTGTGGGGCGGCGATACGCAGATGGAGCACTTCGACGGTACGTCGTGGTCGGGGCCGTACGTCATTCACGGCGACGACGGTGGCGCACCCGGCAACGTCTTCGCGATGTCGGCAAGCGCGACCGACGACGTGTGGGCGGTCGGGTATCGCAACTACAGCGACGGATCCAACGTCGCATTCAGCGAGCATTGGGATGGCGCGTCGTGGACTTCCCACGCGCTGCCCGCGAGCGCCCAACAGATGTCGGCGGTCTGGGCCGCAGGAAAA
>JAICXU010001091.1 GCA_025934595.1 Polyangiaceae bacterium
AGTCGCGGCGGGCAAATCGACGGGAACGTGCACCGCGCCCGCCGCCGACGGCGCTGCGTGCGATGCAGTGAATGGTCCGGGATGCACCCCGCCGGCGACGTGCTCGGGTGGCGTTTGCAAGATCGCCGATCCCACCACCTGCAAGTAATTCAAGCCGGTCAGGACGAGCCTGCGCGCTACACGGTGCTCGCGGGGATCGCCTCCGGATCCCTCGCTTCCACGAGCCGTCGTAAAACGACGACGCTCTCGCTCTCACCGAGGACGATGAGCGTCGTTCCTGCTTCGATCAAAACGTCGGGGTTCGGATTGTACGTGAACACGCGATCGGTGCCGCGGATCGCGACCACCAAAAGCTTGGTTTTCTGCCGGATCGGCGTGTCTTTGAGGGCCATGCCGCAGAACGTGGAGTCCGAGGGAACGACGACCTCTTCGAGCCTCAAGTTGCGATCTTTGTCGCGCAGCATTTGATCGAGGAACTCGTTCACCTCGGGCCTGATGAGCTCGCTCGCCATTTTCATTCCGCCGATCATGGTCGGGTTCACGACGCTCGTTGCTCCCGCTTTGATCATTTTCGCGGCGGCTTCGTTTTCGGTGATCTTCGCGACGATGCGCGCTTGCGCGTTCAAGCTGCGCGCGCTGAGCGTGACGTAGAGATTGTCTTTGTCGTGCGTGAGCGCCGCGACGACGCCGCGCGCGGTCTGCACCATCGCGCGGAGAAGCACATGGTCGTCGGTCGCGTCGCCTTCGACGTAGAGCATGTTGCCGGACATGAGAGCCTCGGAGAGATGCTCGAGATGTTGCGCATTGCGATCGATCACGACGAACGGAGTTTGCGTGGCGACGAGCTCCTCGAGGACGTGCTTGCCGGTCGATCCGGCGCCGGCGACGACGACGTGATTTTTCATCGCATCGATTTTTTTGCGCATTCGATTTCTCCGAAAAACCTGGCCGATCGCGCCCTCGACGAGCAGCGCGGTGAGATTGCCTTGCACGTATGCGAGCGCGCCGATGCCGCTCACGATGAGACCAATGGTGAGGCCGCGAGCGCCGCGCACGTCGCTCATGTGACCGAGCTCGGCGAAGCCGACGGTCGAGAGCGTGATGACGGTCATGTACACGCAATCGCCGAAGGTCCAGCGACCGTGCCCGAGCATCCAATATCCGGTGCTTCCGCAAAGAACGAGCAGGCTGAGGAGCCCGATCGCGATGAGGAGCTTGCGGATATGAGGATGCACAGGGCGATCTTACGGAAAGCGCGCGCTACTTGAGCAAATCTTGGAGTGCGGCGTCGATGCCGGGGAATCGGAAGCCGAAGCCCGATTCGGCCAATTTCTTCGGTAAAACACGCTGTCCCGTGAGCACGGCCTCGGCCATTTTTCCGAGCGCGATCTCGACGGCGATCTTGGGCACACGAAAGAAATGCGGACGATGCAGCGTGCGCGCGAGCGCGGCGGCGAGATCGTTCATCGTGACGGGGTTCGGCGCGGCGAGATTCACCGCACCGGCGAGCGCGCTCGTGTCCGCGCAATGCAGGAGCGCGCGTACCTCGTCGACGACGTGGATGAAGCTCACCCACTGTTTGCCGTCACCGAGCGGACCGCCGACGAACGCGCGAAATGCCGGCACCATTTTTCCGAGGATGCCCTCACCTTTTCC
>JAICXU010000905.1 GCA_025934595.1 Polyangiaceae bacterium
AGCCGCAGCCGCAACCCGGTGGCACGACCGACACCGTCGACGCGGGCTGACATTCGAGAAGCAGCGCGGATTTTACAACGCGACTTTTTTGAAACGACGCACGCTCATCGTCATCAAGACGACGCTGAGGGCGATGAGCGCGAGCACGTTGGGATAGAGCTGCGTGATGCCAGCGTCTCGCAAGACGACGCCGCGCATGACCTCGATCATGTGAGTCGCCGGCAAAAATCGGCCGATCAGATAAAGCGGCAACGGCAGCCCCGCGACGGGAAAGATGTATCCGCTCAAGAAGATCGCGGGCAGAAAGAACATCTGCGCTTGCTGCATGGCCTGCGCTTGCGACTCCGCGCGTGCGGAGACGAGCAATCCCATCGCGAGCAGCGAGAACAAATAAATGACGGCGACGCCGAAGAGGAAGAGGAGGCTGCCGCGAATGGGCACGTCGAATCCGAATCGCATCGCCGCGAGCACGATGCTCATCTCGAAGATGCCGAGCACCAGATAAGGCGCGAGCTTTCCGAGCATCAACCCGAGCGGATGCACCGGCGTCACGAGCAGCTGCTCGAGCGTGCCTTTCTCGCGTTCGCGCACGAGCGCGATCGCAGTGAGCACGATCGCGACGATCTGCAGAAGGATCGCGACGAGCCCGGGGATGATGAAGTTCGCCGTGCGACCTTCGGGATTGAACAAAATGATCGGCTGCACGCTCAGCGGCAGATCGGCGTCCGGCGCGGCTTTTTTCAGCGTCTCGATGCTCACTTGCGACGCGATACCGTTCACGGCCGCGAGCGCTTGCGCGGACACGGTGGAGTCGGAGCCGTCGATCAGCACGAGCACCTTCGCCGGGAGATTGCGCGCGCGATCGTCGTGGTAGTCGGGCGGAATCACGACGCCGACGCGCATGCGACCCGCGATGATGTCGTCGCGCGCGACGCGAGGATCGGGCGTGATGCGATCGATGCGGAACGTCTTCGTCGCGCGGAGCTGGTCCATGAGCTCGCGGCTGTATTGCGTGTGATCTTGATCGACGACGACGGTGGGAACGTCGCGCACGGTTTGATCGATGAACCCGAAGAGAATCAGCTGAAAGATGGGAATCGAGAGCGCCATCATCAGCGTGCCGCGATCACGGAAGATGTGCAGAAATTCTTTTTGGAAGATCGCCACGAACGACGACCAGATCGCTCTCGTGGTGCTGCTCACGAAGTCACCTGCTTCATCTGACCTTCGCGCGCCGCTGCCCGCTGCGTGAGGGCGACGAACACGTCCTCGAGCGACGGCATGATCGCGCGCGTCGTCGCATTCGAAAAACCTGCATGATGCAAGCGTTCCGCGAGCTCCTCGTCGGTGACCTTCGCGTCGACGACGGCATGCACGTTTTGTCCGAAGATCGTCGCCGAAGGACAAAATGGCTGCGATTGCAGCCAGGCGAGCGCCGCGGCCGGCTTTCGCGATTCGATCTCGATGCGACGCGATCCCGGCTGGTTCACCTCGGGTAGATCTTTCAATTCGTCGGGTGTGCCCGACACGATCATCTTCGAGAGATAGAGATAGCCGACCTCGCCGCAACGCTCGGCCTCGTCCATGTAGTGCGTCGTGACGAGCAGCGTGATGCCGTTCGCAGCGAGCCGAAAGAGGAGATCCCAAAGCTCGCGGCGCGCGACCGGGTCGATGCCCGCGGTGGGCTCGTCCAGAAAAATCACGCGAGGCTCGTGCATGAGCGCCGCGCCGAGCGAGAGGCGTTGCTTCCAGCCGCCCGAGAGCTTGCCGGCGCGGCGCTTCATGTACGGACCGATGTGCGTGAGATCGATCGCGGCTTGGCGGCGGGCTTTCTTGCGCGCTCCGGTGAGCCCGTAGATGCGCGCGTAAAAATCGAGGTTCTCTTCGACGGTGAGATCTTCGTAGAGCGCGAACTTCTGGCTCATGTATCCGATGCGTTTTCGGATCTCTTCGCCTTGCGTCGCGACGTCGAGCCCGAGCACGCTCGCGCGTCCGCCCGTCGGCGCGAGCAGACCACAGAGAATGCGAATGAGCGTCGATTTGCCCGAGCCGTTGGGGCCCAAAAGGCCGTAAATCGAGCCGGTTTGTACGACGAGGTTCACGCGGTCGAGCGCGGTGAAGTCGCCGAACTTCCGCGTGACGTCGTCGACGACGA
>JAICXU010001100.1 GCA_025934595.1 Polyangiaceae bacterium
CAAGGCTTTGCGCAGCATCGTGACGGCGGGCGATCCCTTCGCGTTCGACGGACACCCGTAGCCGCTGCAAAATCCGCAATCGACGCACGCAGGCCGATTGTCGTACGGCCGCGAGTTCACGGCCGTCGGATACGGAAAAGGATGCAGGCCGAGCGAGAGCGCGCCCTTCGAGACGACGTTCGCGACGTACATCGGGTTGCCCGGCGGCATCGGAAAATCTTTCGAGCGCGGGCCCTCGTTCGGATACGCGCCCGCAAGACCTTGCACGCCGAGCGCGTACTCGCCGTACGTGTAGAACGGCTCGAGCATGTCGTAGCTCACGGGCCAATCCGCGAAGCTCGTGCCTTCGAGCCCCGTCACATTTTTCAGCAGCGTTCCGAGCTGAAAATCCGTCGGAATGAAGCGCGGCATTTTCAAGTCCGCATGCACCGCGCCGCCGCCGACGTGCTTCGGGAGCGTCTGCACGTCGCCGACCAGCGTGCGCACGCCGTCGGATTCTTGCGTGCGCCACGTGCGCGGCTCGACGCCTGGATCGGTGAGCATGAAGAGGCGCTCGTCTTGTTTGAGCTCGTCGTTCGAGAAGAGCGGCGTGGGCATCACGCTCGGGTCGTCGAGCCCCGCGAAGTAGTTGGGCCCGGCTTCCAAGATCAGAACTTTGAGGCCATGCGACGCGCACAAATAGGCGAGCGGTCCGCCGCCGGCGCCGCTTCCGATGACGAGAACGTCGAACTTCGAAAGCGATTTGTTTCCGAGGACGGCGCCGCTCATGATCCGAACGTCCTGCCGCCGGTCGCATCGACGACGCTTTGGATGAACGCGCGCGTTTCGTCATCCATCGGCTCGGGATCGGGAGTCGGAGCGGGTCCGCTCATCGGCGCGTCGGGACGCTCGACGTAGGACTCGGTCGCGGCATCGAATTGGCTGTAGCCGAGCGGCTGGCTGTCACCTTCGAAGTGCACCATGCTCCACCCGGCGAGCTTCGGATTGCCGCCGTACTCCGGTGCGGCGAACGCGGCTTGCGTGACGAGCGCGACGAGCACGTCGCGGAAATTCGGATCGAGCCCGAAAAAAGCGCTCTCGAGATCGTCTGGCCCGAGCTTCGAGAGCGGCACGGGCGACGCTTGGATCGCGGCGGCGAGGCTCGTACGAAACATGTCGCGGAGACCCGTGACGACGCCGAGCACAGCGTCGTTCGGACCGCCGGCGGAGAGCCCGCTCGATCCGTACAGCTTCAATTTCCACGCGGCGAGGCGCACGCGATCGATCGGCACGCGATTCGCGAAATCGTTCGGCGGGAAATTCGTCGACGGTTTTCCGTTCTCGTCCGCAAACGGCGTGCGACCCGAGTACGGACCACCCGCATACAAATCGGGCGCGTGACCCTCCGCGACCTCGAGCGCGACGAGCAAGCGATTGATGTATTCGACCGCTCCGAGCGCCGCGCCGCCGGGCTGATCGTCGGGCGGGAGGATCGCGTTCGCCAAAGAGGCGAGCGCGCTTTCTTCGTCCGGCGAAAAAAAACGATCGCGAACGACGGTTCCCGATTCGTCGCACGCGGCGAGCGGCTAGGCGCCTAGCGCGGCGAGGGCACCGACGGCTTGCATAAGGTCACGACGAGAAATGCGCGGCCCG
>JAICXU010000562.1 GCA_025934595.1 Polyangiaceae bacterium
CGTGAGATACCGCTTCGCGATTCGTGCGTACGCTTGATGCAAGGAGCCAACGGCATGCGCATCTTTCCGCGATCTTCCTGGGCCGTGCGTTCGACTCTCGCGGTCGCCTGCACGCTCGGGTGGGGGGCCATGATCATCGCGTGGTCGGGTTGCTCGAGCTCCTCGGACGCGCCGAGCGGGTCCGCCGCGGATCCCGGCGGCGGCACGGGCTCGGGCCAAGGCGGAGGAGGCGGCAGCGTAACGAAAGACGCGACCGCGAGCGGGTCGACTCCGGGAATCACGACCTTGCCGCCCACGTGCGCCGTCCCCGGCGAGCCCGGCACGTTCTACGCGCTGTCGGCCGAAAATCTCGCGGGCGACGAGAACGTGCCGATGTGCGATTTCCGCGGCGACGTCGTGCTCGTCGTGAACACCGCTTCGTTCTGCGGGAACACGCCGCAGTACGCGCCGCTCGAAGCGATGTACGAAAAGTACGCGGCGCAGGGCTTCTACGTTCTCGGATTCCCGTGCAATCAATTCGGCGAACAAGAGCCGGGCGACGCCGCCGAGATCAGCGCATTTTGCACGAGCGAGTACCACATCACGTTCCCGATGTTCACGAAGTCGAACGTGAATCCGCCGGACGAAAATCCGATCTACACGTGGCTGAAGGCGCAGCCGAACGGCGCGGGCGACGTCGACTGGAACTTCGCGAAGTTCCTCGTCGGACGCGACGGGAAATTCATCAAGCGTTGGATCGCCTCCACGCAGCCGACCGATCCCGACGTCGTGAGCAACGTCGAAGCCGCGCTCGCAGCTCCGAAATAGATCTCAGCCCACCTTCGTGCCGCCGACGGTGATGGCGGCGATCTTCATCGTCGGGCATCCGACGCCGACCGGAACGCTCTGACCGTCTTTGCCGCAGGTCCATACGCCGTCGGACACCGCGACGTCGTGGCCGAGCATCGTCACCTTGCGGAGCACGTCGGGGCCGTTGCCGATCAAGTTCGCGCCTTTCAAGGGAGCGGTGATCTTGCCGTCCTCGATCAAGTAACCCTCGGTGAGCGAGAACACGAAATCGCCGTTCGAGATGTCGACTTGACCGCCGCCGAATTTCTTCGCGAACACGCCTTTTTTCACGGATTTGATGATGTCTTCCGGATCGTCTTTTCCGGCCATGAGCAGCGTGTTCGTCATGCGCGGCATCGGCGCGCTCGCGTAGCTCTCGCGGCGTCCGTTGCCGGTCGGCGCGAGCTTGAAATGCTTCGCGCTCAAACGATCGTGCATGTATCCGACGAGCTTACCGTTCTCGATGAGCACGGAGGAGCGCGGCTCGTTGCCTTCGTCGTCCACGTTGATCGATCCGCGTGATTGCAAAAGCGTCGCGTCGTCGATGACGGTGCAAAGCTCGCTCGCGACGGGCTTTCCGATTTGTCCGGTGTAGTTCGACGTGCCCTTGCGATTGAAGTCGGCCTCGAGCCCGTGGCCGACGGCTTCGTGCAAAAGAATTCCGCTGTCGCCTTGTCCGAGCACGACTTCCATCGTGCCCGCCGGCGCATCTTGCGCGTCGAGCATGATCATCGCCATGCGCGCCGCTTCGCGAGCGTGCCATTCGGGGCTCTTGCCATCGAAGTAACCCATCGTCGTTCGGCCGCCGCCGCCGGAGCTGCCCGCCTCGCGTTTGCCGTCTTTTTCCGCGATCGCGCGCACGCTGATCCGGAGCATCGGTTGCGTGTCGCGCGTCATCTTACCGTCGCTCGTGATGACGAGGATCTCGCGGATTTCTTCCGCGAAGCTCGCTTCCGCCTTCACGATGTGTTTGTCGAAGGCGTGCGCGGCTGCGGCTGCGCGCTCGAGGAGCTGACGTTTTTCGCTGCCGGGGACATCGAGCGTCACGCGTTCGAGCTCGTAGCGTTTCGGAAGCGAAATGAACGTGGGCGCCGTCGCTTTTACTCCGCCGCCGCCGGCTGCGATCTGCGCCGCGGTCTTCGCCGCGCGCTCCATCGCTTCCCATTCGAGATCCTGGACGTGCGCGTATCCCGTCGCGTCGCCTTTTTGCACGCGGACGCCGAGGCCCATCGACACGCCCCGCGACGCGCTCTTCAGAATCCCTTCGTCGTACGAGAAGCCGCCCGCTGCGCGATATTCGAAGAACAGATCGGCGTAGTCGCCGCCGGTGGAAAGCGCGACGGCGAGGAGGCGCTCTGCGATCTGTGCATCGATGGAGCTCGGGCCTCCCGGAAAAAAGGGAGCCTTGTAGAGCGACGATTCGGTAGGCATGGGACAGCCAACTTAAGCCGGACGTCGCCTGCCGTCGATAGCAGCTAACCTCCGCGGAAAGGAAAGGCCCAAGGGAAAATGCTCGAAACTCTCCTCGTCGCGCTGCACGTCCTCGCGAATCTCGTGTGGATTGGGTCGATCGTTTCGGTCGGCGTTCTCCTGTCATGGGCAGATTCGTCGCCGAATTCCGCTGCGCTTATCGAAGCCGCGCGTCGGCTCTACCTCCGCGTGGCGACGCCCGCGTTCGTCTCGAGCTTCGTTTTCGGCCTCGGAAGGCTGCTTTTGTCACCCGGCGCCTACATGCGCCTCCATTGGTTTCACGGAAAGTTGGCGGCGGCGCTGGCCGTCATCGCCCTACATCACGTGCTCGGCGCGCGAGCGCGAAAGATGTCTGCAAAAACGGCGGGGTCGGACACGCCCAGAAGTATGCACTCCGGCAAAAGCAGCGCTATTCTTACCGGTGCCCTCCTCGCGTGTGCATCTCTCGCCGTAGCGTTCGTGATCTTCCAGTCGCAACTCGTTCCGTGACCCGCGTCTCACTCGGATCTCACATGAACGCGCAGCTCTTCTTTATCTTCGAAGCCCCGTTGAATTTACGGAGGAATCAGTTCATCCGTGCCGATTGATCGCGACAAGATCATTCAGGCCGCTCAGAAGTTCGTCGAGAAGAAGCGGTACGACAAAGCGGTCCTCGAATACCAACGCATCGTCCAGGAAGATCCGAATGACGCTCGGACCCTCCTGAAGATCGGCGACCTCCAACTCAAGATGGAGGCGTACGCGGATGCCATTGCCACGTACGAGCGCGTCGGGCGCTTCTACGCGACGCAAGGTTTCTCGCTGAAGGCGATCGCGGTCTACAAACAGATCCGCGAGATTTTGCACAAGCACATTCCGCAGCTCGAGGAACGCTACGCGCACATCGCGCCGAAGCTCGCCGAGCTCTATCAGCAGCTCGGCCTCGTGAGCGACGCGCTCGCCGCGCTCGAAGAGCTCGCGGTTCGCTATCAAAAAGCCGGTCGCGATGGCGACGCGATCGGGATGTTCAAGAAGATCGTCGAGCTCGATCCGTCGAATCCACTTCCGCACTTGCGTCTCGCCGAAGCGCTTTCGCGCGCGAGAGACACCGACGAGGCCGCGTCGGAGTTCGGCATCGCGGCCGCGCAGCTCGTGAAGCACAATCGACGCGACGACGCGCTGAAGGTGCTCGAGCGTTTGCTCCATCACAAGGCCGACCCCGTGCAAGCGCGTCTCGCCGCGGAGCTCTATCTCGGACGCGGCGCTGCGAACGACGGCATGCA
>JAICXU010001097.1 GCA_025934595.1 Polyangiaceae bacterium
ACTTCTTCGGCGCCTTTTCGGGTGCGACCGGAGCGTCGTGCGTCTTCATCTTCGCGTTGCCGACGATGATGTCGACCATCTTTCGCGCGCGCGTGAACACGCTCTCTTCGATGTACGGAATTCCGTACTTCTTGCAGAGCTCCTCGACGCGCGGTTGGATCTCGCGATAGCGGAGCATCGGCATGTCGGGAAAAAGATGATGCTCGATTTGGTAATTGAGCCAGAGATGCGCGTAATCGATCGGATCCGAGCCGGTGCGATAGTTCGTCGTGCCGACGACTTGGCGGACCGCGGCTTCGCCTTTCGTCTTCGCGGGCGTCGAGAAACGATAGAGATCGTCGCCGGTGTGATTCGGCCCGACGACCATGAACGTGTGAAAATTCGTGAGCGCCTCGGCGCCGATCGAATTGAAGAGCGCGCTCCAGGCCGCGACCGGGCCGAACGGCAAGTACGCGAGCGGGAGCGCCACGAAATGCACGAGGCCGTAGGGCGCGTAGCAACGTCCGATCAAGCTCGCGACGAAGCCCTTCGGAAAGGTGTAACCGAAGCTCTCTTCGCTCGGCTTGCGATTACCGCGTCCCATCCACTCGTGAAGCGTGTTGGGCGCGTAATACGAGAACTTCCATGACACGCTGAGGAACGCCGTGAGCCCGTAGCGAAGCGGCTTCGGCAGCACTTTGCGCATCCAGTCCGTGTTGCGCTCGACGAGGTCCGGATCTTTGATCTCGCCGGTGTGACTGTGATGAAGAACGTTGTGCTCGTAGATCCACGCCTCCGGCACCATCCAGTCGAACCAATCGACGAAGCGACGCTTGCCGCGCGCGAACACTTTGCTCGTGTACTTCGCGGGGACGTTCGGGACCTTGTCGTAACCGCGATGCCCGACGTGATGCATGAGGAGCCAGCGGGTCGAGCGGCCCATCGCGAGCGCGACCATACTGATGGGATTCGGACCGAGCCCGGCCGTCGCGAGGCCGAGGAGCGTCGATGCTTTGCCGATGCGCTCGATCTTTTTCAGGTGTGCGAGGTCTTCGGGGCCGAGCTTCGCTTCGATCTCACGGCGTAATGCCTTGAGCTCCGCGGCGAACTCTTCGAACCGCGGGTCTTCCACGTTGAAGGTCATTCGAACGGACGAGGTTACTCGGTAGCTCTTCCAGTGTCACTCCTCCGCGTGCCAGCAAACGGCAATTTTTGCGGGAGAATTGTCATGGGAACGTCATCGGCGGCACGTGGAGACGTGGCCGTCTTCGCGATCGTTGTAGGCTCGCCACGTGAAGAATGCCTTTGCGCGGATGTGGAATCGCGGCGCGACGGGGACATGTTGGGGATGCGTTTTCTTTGTGGCCGCGTGTGGCGCATCGCCCGCGCCGGCGCCCGCGAGCCCGCCTCCGACCGCGGCCAGCATCGCGGCTCCCCCGCCACCATCCCCGTCCGCATCCGCGGCGCCCGTCGATGCGCCTTCGGC
Source organism: Polyangiaceae bacterium (assembly GCA_025934595.1). GTDB lineage: Bacteria > Myxococcota_A > Polyangia > Polyangiales > Polyangiaceae > JAICXU01. The sequence goes on from JAICXU010001097.1 coordinate 1,466, forward strand.
TCCCACGGCGACGGCCAGCGCACCATCGCCGCCGCCCTCGAGCGAGCCGCCGAAGCCGAATCCTGGATTTCCGGCGCCGGCCGGCTTCACGTGGATCGACACGCGCGCAGGGTTCGCGCTCGCGGCGAAAGACGGCGATACGGGCACCGGCGTCGCGTGCGAGGTGATCGAA
>JAICXU010000921.1 GCA_025934595.1 Polyangiaceae bacterium
CCGGGAATGGCCTCGGTCTTCGGCTCGTCGTCCTTCTCGGTGATCTTCGCGATACCGAAGTCGCAGACCTTCACGACGTACGCGTCGCGCTCGTCGTCGTTCTTGGCGCGGAGCATCATCAGGTTCTCGGGCTTGAGATCCCGATGGATGACGCCCATCTCGTGCGCGACGGCGATCGCCGCGAGCGCTTGCATGAGGATGTCGCCGACGTCGGCGTTCGAGATCGGCCAGTCCTCGTGGATGACGCGGTAGAGGTCGCGGCCCTCCACGTACTCCATCGTGATGTAGAGGAGGCCGTCGGGCTCCTCGCCGAAATCGATGACGCGCATCGAGTTCGGGTGATCGATCCGAGAGGCAGCTTTCGCCTCGCGTAAGAATCGCGCGGCGAACATCTCGTCCCCGCTCATCGCTCCGCTCTTCTCGTTCGTGCTCGGCGGCGTTCCGCCCGACGACATGCGCGGCGAGCGATGCATCACTTTGATGGCGACGGTCTTGTCGAGCGCGACTTGTTTCGCTCGGTAGACGACGCCCATTGCGCCTTGTCCGATGACCGACTCGATCGCGAACTTGCCTGCGATCGTGCGCCCCACGAGGGCGTTCTTTTCGTCACCCGGCATGCCGCGGAGAGTTTACTCCGCTCTCATCCGGGAGGCACGTTTAGCGGGCCGCAAGCGCATCTGCAGCATCTCGCGCGGCGCGCACGATTTCGGCATCGCCTTTTCGCAGCGTCGCAATCACCTTCGCAATTTCCTCCGGCGGTGCGCCCGTCGTGATGAGCGCGCGTGCCTCGGTATCACCCGTGAGCAAATCGATCGCGGGAATGTCGTCGACGAACTCGTAGGCCTCGGTGCGAAATTCGAATTTTTCGCGATTCTGCTCGTGCGCGAGCGCGAGGAGCGCTAGATAGGAAGCCACCGGTCGAAATGCGAGCGGATCGGTGACGTGCACGAAGACGCCGCCGCAAATTTCTCCGGCGTGCTTTTGGAACGTCGGCTTGAACGTGATGGGACGCGCACGAACACCCGCAAATTCCAGCCTCGCGAACGCGTGCGCGAGCTTCGCGCCGTCGATCCACGGCGCGCCGAACATTTCGAATGGGCGTGTCGTGCCTCGCCCCTCCGAGAGATTCGTGCCTTCGAGGAGACATGCGCCCGGATAGACGAGCGCGGTGTCGTACGTCGGCATGTTCGGCGACGGCGGCACGAACGGGCGATCCCAAGCCGGTGCGTGGAGCGTGCGATCGAAATCTGCGGTGCGCACGATCTCGATTTGCTCGGCGGGGATTTTTTCCTCGGCGGCACGCCACGCGACGATCTCGGCGAGCGTGAGCGCATGCCGCACGGGCACGGGAAAGAGCCCCACGAACGAGCAAAACGCCGGCAGCTGACGCCGCCCTTCGAGGGACGATGGCGCGCAGCCGATCGGATTCGGCCGCTCCAAAATCAGCACGCGCTTTCCGAGCTTCGCCGCGGCATGCGCAGCGAGGACGGCCGTCCACACGAACGTGTAGTAGCGAGCGCCGACGTCTTGCAAATCGATGACGAGCAGATCGACGTCCGCGAGATCTTCCGCGGTGGGCGCGAGATCTTCTTCCGTGGCCCCGTAAAGGCTCTTCACCGGCGTGCCGTAGCGATCATGGGCGTCACCGACGCCGATGAGATCTTGCGATTCGCCGCCGTAGCCGTGCTCCGGTCCGAAAATGATCTGGGGCTTCGCGCCGAGACCGATCATCGCATCGGCGGCGTGGACGAGGTCGCGCGTGAGCGACGCCGGATGCGCGAGGAGAGCGAGCTTCGTTCCGCGCACGCGCTTCGCGAGTGAATCCTCGGCCAGGAGACGATCGAGACCGGTCAGCATGAAGGCGATGCTACGCAAAATTGTTTCGCGCGCGATGAGGCAAAATGCCAAGCATTGCAAAATGCGCCGAATCGCGGGAAAATAGGTGTGAAAAGGTTGCGATGAAGCGCGTTCTGGTAGTCGACGACGAAGAGAACATTCGCATCGTGCTTCGCGCGCTGCTCCGCAAGAACGGCTACGAGGTGGAGGTCGCCGACAGCGGAGAGTCTGCGCTCGCGCTCGTCGACACGTTCGGCCCCGACGTCATTCTCACC
>JAICXU010000850.1 GCA_025934595.1 Polyangiaceae bacterium
CGCAGGGTATGCGAGCGATCGTCGACATCAGGATCGATTCGCCGCGCGCCGAGAGCCACGCGCGGCCTTGGCGACCTCGTCCTGCGGTTTGCGCGTCGGCGACGAACGTCGTGCCGTGATGCGCGCCATTTTTCGCCGCGCGCTTCGCGACGTCGTTCGTCGACGTCGTCTCCGCAAGGAGCTCGAGAGGTTTGCCGAGCTCGCTGCCCGACTCACGAATCAAGTCGGACAGCTTTTCGAGATCATGCATCGCGGAAATCGAGCCCGATGTCGGCCGACGTGATCGAGTGCGTGAGCGCGCCCACCGAAATCGCATCGACGCCGGTCTTCGCAAGCTCGCCGATGCGCGCGAGCGTGATTCCGCCGGAGGCTTCGGTGAAGGCTTTACCATTGCAACGACGCACCGCCTCCGCGAGGTCGGTCGTGGTCATGTTGTCGAGCAGAACGATGTCGGCGCCCGCGGCAAGCGCCTCGTCCAGCTGCACGAGGGAGTCGACCTCGCATTCGATCTTCGACGTATGCGGTGCATACGCGCGCGCACGTTCGATCGCCTTGCCGACGCCGCCGCATGCCGCGACATGATTGTCTTTGATGAGAACGGCGGATCCGAGATTGTCGCGATGGTTCATTCCACCGCCGGCGCGCACGGCGTAGCGCTCGAGAACGCGAAGTCCCGGCGTGGTCTTTCGCGTGTCGATGATTCGCGTGGGGCAACCTTTCGGGACGGCGGCCACGTACGCGCGCGTGATCGTGGCGATGCCGCTCATGCGCTGCACGAAGTTGAGCGCGGCGCGTTCGGCCATGAGAAGAGACCGCGCCGAGCCTTCGACGCTCCAGATGACGTCGCCCGGCTTCGCGATCGCGCCGTCCTCGAGCTTCGCTTCGAATTTGACCGACGCGTCGACGAGCGCAAATACCCTGGAAAATACCGCTCCGCCGCATACGACGATCTCGCCGCGGGCACGTGCGTCGGCGTGGGCGCGCGCGTTCGGAGAGATGCATGCGTCGGTGGTCACATCGCCAGAAGCGAGATCTTCGGTGAGCGCGAGGCGCACGATCGGATCGAGAACGACGTCCGTGAGCGAAGGCATCATGACGACGGCACTCTAATACAAACCGAAGCCGCGCCCGAGGAGCTCCGAAAAGATGTTGCAGAATGCATGAAAAAGGATGCTCGCGCCGACGCCTTTCGTGCGCGCGCGGAGCCATCCGAAGACGAGGGACGGGAAGAAGACGGCGAGACGACTCGGATCGTGCACGGTGGCGAGATGGCCGAGCGCGAAGATGGCGCTCGTGATGACGATGGACGGCGTGACGCTGGCGCCCGCGAGGTTCCATCGCGACACGAAGACCTCGTCGAGACGAGACTGGAGATAGCCGCGATAGAAAGACTCTTCCGGCAACGCGATCATGAGGAGCTGCCCCGCCGCGTCGTTCGCGAGCGAGAGCGGCTTCACGTCGATCGCGAATTTCATCGCCGGATGCCACCACCAATGCCAACCGAAATAAAATGGCGCGAACGTGAAGGCCGCGAATCCGAGCGCCCACGCGAGCGCGACCGCCGCCGACCGAAACGCGCGCGCGAAATCGATCTTGCCCGGCAGCACCAAGCCTCCGAACGAGAGCCCGGATTTTTCGACGACGGTGTCGTCGCGTCGCCACACGAGCACCCACGTCGCGGAAAGAAAAATGAAACCGACGGCAGTAGCGACGTGCTTTTCCGGAGCGAACGTCGAGGCGAGCGTGACGCCGCCCGTGACGAGAGCGGCAACCAGCAAGCTTTCGACGAGCGCGCTTCGATGCTCGCCGAGAGCAGCGTCGAGAGGATTCACAGGGAAATTACCGGCAGTTGATGCGCGCCATGTATGCCTCGGCGTGATTCGATTCTTGATCTTGCCAAGCGAGGAGCCAGTCGCCCTTCGTTTTTCCCATCGCGAGCGCAGGTCGCGGCTCGTCGCCCGAGATCTTCGCGACCGTGCTCGCCTGACCGATGCCGTCGCGCGATACCTTGGCCATTTTGATTTTGCCCGACTCGAAGAACGCGACGTAGACCTCGCCTTGCTGGCCGACGCCGAGCACCGGATGCGTGCCCTTGTCGGAGAAGCGTTTGCGCCAAAGAACTTTGGCTTGCGTGGGATCGAGCAAGGCCGCGTTCGCGCCTCCGTGATCGCTCGCCCACGCGACGAAACATCCTTCGGAGCCGCATCCGATCGAGGGTGCGTCGGCCGAGGTCTTGTCGTCGTTCACGAGCGCGACCTCGCCGAGCTCGCGATCGGGAGACACGGGACCTTTGCCGTGCACGGGCG
>JAICXU010000106.1 GCA_025934595.1 Polyangiaceae bacterium
ACCAGCTCCAGTAGCGCGGGTAGGTGCGTTTATGCAGGGAGAGAAGTTGCTCGCCACGCGCCAACGGCTGACCAATTCTCTGCGCAAGCCCCAGCGAGCCCATCCCGTATTGCACCGCTAAGGCGCACTGCTTGAACTGCTCGCGTGCGGCCTTGTGACTCGACTTCGTCGCGTTGCTCGGCACCGCCCGAGCTTGCTTTGCGAAGGCCAGATCCGGATCGCCGGAGCAATATGCCTCCATCATCACCCGATCGCGCGACAGTGCGGCGGCGATTCCAAACTCCTGCTGAGACCAATCGAGATACGCGAGAGCAGTCTCGGACTCCGGTCGGATCAGACAGCGGAGCCAAACGGCTGGTCCGAAAATAAACTTCGTGTTGCTCGGTTGGTTGCGTCCGGTCTTTCCCCCGAACGCGGAAAGCAGAGTTCGATTTCGTCCATCGGATCCAACTTGAAGGTCGTTGAGCCGCAACTCCGAGAGCGCATGACGAAGCTCGCGAAGCGGCGCAACGGTCGGAAACGATTTGGCCATTTGCCTAAATGTGTCGTCGTCGAGCGCAAGTTGACCTCTCTCTGTTCTCGGCCACGGAATCTCATGCGCTTCGAGAAATCCGCCGAACCGCTCAGACGAGAACGACGTGCCCTTGTAGACGCCAAAGTTCCGATCGACGCGCGCGATGAGACCGCTGCGAATTGCCTCCCAGTTGTGACGAAGGCGCGACTGCCATTCGACATCGAGAGGCACTCCGTTCCACTCGATACTAGCGGCGGCTCGCATGTACCGGCCCCGAAGTAGTGCGCGCGGGAGATCTAACTCCGGCGTCATTGCCGAAAGGAGTCGCGCGAGCGCATCCACGTCGGCGGCGCAATAGTCGAGGAGCGCCGAGCGCTCCGATTCTGTCCATGGGCCTCCGCGAATCGCGAGGTCTCGCATGGAGTCCTTCTCGCTCCCATCAATACCGTCGAGCCCAAACCACGCCAGCGCACCGAGAAGACCGCGGCCCGCCGGAACATCCAACCCATTCGTTAGATTTCGAAACTCGACATACAAGTCGAGGAGGTTTGCCGGAGGGTTCCAATCCAGTGCGAGGTGACATCCCACTTCTGCGCTCGCGTAGTAGGCGACGATGAGCGAGTCATCAGCGAGCGCGTAGGGCGCGCAGGACAATGTTCGGAGCCGGTCCTCCCAAACCCGAAGCTCTCGACCACTCTTCGCTTCGCGGGCTACCAGACAAATAGGCACCGGCCTTTCGCCTGGAAGCGCGCGAAATTCGAAGTCGACCAACCACACTTCGCGAAAGGGCAGTTGATCGAAAGGGCTCACAGCTTTCCCCGAAGCCGCTGGATTGCCGGGTGTTCGAGATCGCGGATGAAATGGTCTTTGAATGCGATGTCCAAGATCTCAGCGAAGGACTTTTCCGGCCAATCTGGTGACCCAAGATCGCTCTCGGCGACGAAAATCTCATACGCGCCCAGCGACATGTTCGCAGCCATGCGAACCCAGTTGGTCTTGGCCTGAGAGGCAGCTTCGAGAGCTGACTTGCCCCATGAATCGTGTCGTCCGTTCTCGGCCGGAAGCCGAATCGGCCACACGAAGGGAATCCCCTGGCGCGACATGCAAAGAAAAATCGCGTAGGGAGCAATGTCGCTCGCCAAGTGTGACCACAACTCGGGATCGACCAAGAAGACCTCGTCACGATCCTCCTTGATGCGGAGCATCGCGGTCTCAAGGTGTTCCGTGACGTGCAAGCGAAAGAATTCGTGCTTCGCGGGTTTGCGTACGGGGACGGTGACGAGCAGCCGTTTTACGCCGGTCATTTCGGTGAAGTTCTGCGAAAGCCGAAGACGGGAAAGGTCGAGGCCGCGGGGCTTTTCCTCCGACACTCTGCCGTCCTGCGTTTCAGACATGCTCGGCTTGCCGGCGTTGTCCGAGGCGTCGCCGGATCGAGACGCTTTGTTTTCACCAGGACCATTGAAATTTTCGGTGCTCAAAGTGCACCCCGTTTCGGTTCCGCAACAGGGTGTGCGTGCTGTTCAACCCAACTTGCTAGCTCGCCGGCTCGAAAGCGAACGATCCGTTTCGCCAAACGCACATGCGGGACCTCGCCGCGCGAAACGAGGGCGTAGAGGGTTCCGACAGGAACGTGAAGCGCGTCGGCCGCTTCTTCGTACGTGAGCAGTTTTTCTTGTTCGTTTGCTGTGGTGGACATCGAAGTTTCTCCTTCGACAAGACCAATCGCCTTGTCGAAGGAGAAACTGGATCGGTCACACAGGTTGGCATCTCACCCAAAAACCCAATCTGTTTCAGACGACTATCTTCAGCGCGTTTTCGCATCCTGGATGGGCACGACCGCAGCCGCCACCGTGAGCAGATCGACGCCAAAGCGTTTGTAGTCCGCGGCGAACGCGTCAGGCGCGAGGTGCGCGTAGCGCATCGTCATGGCGATCGATTTGTGACCGAGAATGCGTTGGAGCTTGAACAGATCGCCACCGCGCATCACCCAGTGGCTTGCGAAGGTGTGACGCAAATCGTGAAATCGAATGCACGCTCGAAGCTTGCCTTGCCTCTCGACCTTCTCGAATTGAGCGCGCGCCAACACACGGTGCAGCGTCTCCTGAAAGACGCGCGCGCTTCTCTGATGCATGTCACCCACTTCGTTCGGAAAAACAAGGCGGCCCGGACACTTCAGGCGCCATCGTCGCAAAAGTGCGAGCAGCGGATCAAGAATCGGAACGTAGCGGACATCGTCTGCCTTCGTCGGCCCGTCGAAGCTCCGCTGGATCGTGATCAGCCGCGCTTCCAAATCCACGTCGCTCCAATGAAGACCCGCCAGCTCCCCCGCTCGCGCTCCCGTCCAGATCGCGGTGGCGTAAAGCACTTGCACAAGCTCGCCATCGACCAGTGCCGCGGCGAGCATTCGGCGGATTTCCTCCTCCGACCGAAGAAAATGGAAGTCGCGTCGGTGCATGCGCACGCGCGGCTTCCGGATGCGCGGCGTCCGATCGAGCCAGCCAAGATCTCGTGCGCGATTCAGGAGCGAGATGAGCAGAGTCAGTACGTTAGCAACCGTCTTTTCGTTCAGGTGCGCCAGCTGCGCGACCATACGGTCGACCGCCTCGACGGTGATCGCGCGAAGGTCGAAATCGCGGAAGCGAGGAAGGAGGTGCGTCCGCAAGATTGACTCGTCGTTCTTCCAGCTTCGCTTTCGTGGCGCGTATACGCCACGCCAATACTCGACGAGAGCATTGAACGTGCGCGGTGGCGGAGCGGCGGTGCGAAGTCCGCGACGAATCTCGGCGACCTCCGCCTTCATTTTTTCTTCGTGATATTTCGCAGAGCGAAAGTCGTCGAAGTTTTTGCTTCGCGACTTTGCTTTTTCATCGTTCCAACGCGCGCGCCATTTGCCGTAGTGCTCGTAAGGCATCTGCTGTCCTTTTCTGCGGACATGGCGAGTTGGCTTATGAAGCAAATCTCCGAAGGACTTCAGAGGAGCGCAAAAATCCGAGCACTCGCAGCAACAGAAATCTCTGTTGCCCGAAACCTTGCCCGAAAACGTAAAACGCGGAGCCGGCAGACTTCGCCAACTCCGCGCTTTTGTTCTAGTTGCGCGGGTAGGATTTGAACCTACGACCTTCGGGTTATGAGCCCGACGAGCTACCAGGCTGCTCCACCGCGCGCCAAAATCCTTACGGATTCGCGCGCAACCTAGTGCCCGAGCCCGTGTCGTGTCAAGCCGCGACCGCAGAAAGCCCGTTATTTTGGCGCTTTCGTGATTGCATCTCAGGTGCAGCCGCCGCCGGTGCACGTCTTGTTGCATGTCGCGCCCGCGCCGCAGACTTGCGCGCAGTGAGCTCCCGCGCACGACGAGTTGCACGTCGCGCCGGCTCCGCAAGTCTGCATGCACGAGCCGCCCGAGCATGCCGCCGTACACTTCGATCCGCCGCCGGAATTCTCGGTGCATTTGCCGCCCGCCGTGACGCCGTTCGGTCCGACCGTCGCCGTCTGTCCGTTCGCGCGTTGCGCTTGGACGCCGCCGCTCCCGACATGGACCGAGGCGCCGCCCGAGCCGCCATCATTCGGAAACCACCGTTCGATTTCAGCCTTGTTTTCTCGGTAAATCGCGAGCCTCGCGTCGCACGCCGTTTTGGGCGATGCTCCCGCCGATGCCTCCTGAGCAAGCTCCGCCGCCGCCTCGCCCGCCGCCGCCGCTCCCGAGTCGACCGAGGCTCGCTTCCCACGGCCAGCTTCCGGTATCGCGCATTCCGAACGCGCCCGCGCCCGTGCCTTCCGAGAACGGCGTCATGACGACGGCCGCGAAGATGTCGCTCGCCGACATCGCGCTGCAGCTCCGCGACGGGCAAATCGAAGCGCGCATCGTGCACTACAAAGCAGATCTCGAGACGAGCCCCGAGCTCGACGCGATCACGGCGAAGGTCGTCGCCGAATTGAAAGAGATGAAGCGCTCCGCGTCGGGAACGATGCAGGCGGTCACGATCGATCCGAAGACGCTCGAGATCGAATTGATGACGACCTTGCGCCAGATGCTGCAAAAGCTCTTTCGCAAAGACAACCTGTCGATCATGGTGAAGCGGCGCCTCGGCGAAGTGTCGAAACGCTTCGCCCGACTCTTCTTCGAGAGCGAGATCGCCGACAAGCTGCAAGGCAAAGGCGACGTCGCAAAAACGATGCGCTATCCCGATCAGGCTTTATTTCACCTGCTCTCGCGCTTCGAGCCGGAGCTCATGAAAGAGCTCGACTCGTTCGAATATGCATCACCGCGGGTCTCGGAAGACGCCAAGACGATCCTCGCGGGATGGGCGCAGGGCGTGCGCGATCAATTTCTCGCGCGCTCGACGCCCGAGCTCAACGTCCTCGTCAAGATGCTGAACGAAGTGATGACGCGCTTCTTGCTCGCCGAGCTGCCCGAGCAAAATGGTGAGCTCGCGTGGGAGGTCGTGAAAGAAGCGAAGCTCGCCGAGACGCGAGACCCGCGCACGTCGTACAAAGTGAGCGCCGACGCGTTCCCGCGATTTCGTCAGGCCTTCGAAGCGCACTTTCTGCAACGCCTCGTCGCCTACGCCACGGACGAAATGCTCGGACGCGTGAATGCGAGCGAAACGCCATTTCGCACCGAGACGATCCGCTTCGTCGCCGACCCACACATCTATTCGGACATCTGCGAGGTCGTTTGCGACGCCGTCTACGACTACCTCTACAACGAGGGCTTCTTGGATTTGCCCACCGACTGGAAACAGGGCCCCGTCGCCCCGTGAAATCAGGGCGAATTTTTTTTCGAAATAAATGTCCGGTGGCGACGCGCTCGAACGTCTCCCACACGAAGCACGCGATGACCGCGCGCGAAATCACAAGGAGCCTTTAAAATGAGCGAATTTCTCTATATCTATCGCAACCCGCAAGGCACGTCCGGAAGCCCCCAGGAGATGGAGGCCATCATGAAGGCGTGGAAGACGTGGATGGCGAACCTCGAGACGAAGGGCAACCTCGTCAACTACGGCCATCCGCTCGCGAACGAAGGCCGCGTCGTGAAGAACAAGAAAGGCGGCTTCAACGACGGCCCATACGCGGAGACGAAAGACATCGTCAGCGGATTCTCGATCGTGAAAGCGAACGATCTGTCCGAAGCGGTGGAGCTCTCGCTCGGCTGCCCGATCTTCGATCGCGGCGGTGTCGTCGAGGTTCGTCCGATCGCGAAAATGTGAGGCGGTAGGAAGTGGAAGAAGCGTTCTTCAGGCGAGAGGCTGGGCGCATCGTCGCCGTGCTCACGCGGATGTTCGGCGTGCACAACCTGGCCCTCGCAGAAGACGTCGCACAAGAAACGCTCGCGCGCGCGTTCGACGCATGGCGCCTCTCCGGCATCCCGGAGCACGGCGAGGCGCTCGTCATGGCCGCCGCGAAAAATAGGGCGATCGACGTCGTTCGTCGCGAGCGCACGGCGCGGAGATTCGCGCCGGAGCTCACGCGCATGCTCGAGAGCGAGTGGACGATGCTTCCCACCGTGGACGAGCTCTTCGCGCCCGCCGCGCTTCGTGACGACGAGCTCCGCATGATGTTCTCGTGCTGTCATCCGAAGCTCGCGCACGACACGCAGGTCGCGCTCGTCTTGAACGTGCTCTGCGGTTTTCGGGCGCGTGAGATCGCGCATGCATTTTTTTTGAACGAGGCCGCCGTCGAGAAGCGGCTCGTGCGCGCGAAGGCGACGCTTTCGGAATCGAAGAATTTGTTCGAGCTCACCAGCGCCGATTTCTCGGAGCGTCTCGCGACCGTGCAACGCGCGCTCTATTTGCTCTTCAACGAGGGCTATCACGGCGCGAACGCGGAGGAGACGATCCGCGCGGATCTCTGCGCCGAAGCGTTGCGGCTCGTACGGCTGCTCGTCGAGCACGCGCCTTCCTCGACGCCGGAGACGCGCGCGCTCGCCGCGCTCTTTTGTCTTCACGCCGCGCGACTACCAGGACGCGCCGACGACGCAGGAAATCTGTTGCCGCTCGCCGAGCAAGATCGTTCGAAATGGGATCGGAGGCTCATCGCAGAGGGGCTCGCGCATCTCGAAAAATCGCTCGCCGACGATTTCACCGTCTTCCATCTCGAAGCCGGAATCGCGGCGCTTCATGCCGGCGCGCCGAGCACGAAAGACACGCGCTGGGGCGACATCGTCAAGCACTACGATCTCCTGATGAAGCTCGAGCCGTCGCCGGTCGTGGCGTTGAGCCGTGCGATCGCGATCGCGGAGCGTGACGGGCCCGAAGAAGGTCTTCTGGCCATCCCCGCGATCGAAGACGCCGATCGTCTTGCGCCCTATCCCGTGTACCGCGCGGCGCTCGGCGAGCTCGAGCTGCGAGCGGGCCGCGCCGATGCCGCACGCGCGCATTTCGAAGCCGCGCGCGAGCTCGCTCGAAACGACGGTGAGAGGCGCGCGCTCGAGAAACGGGTGCGCGCGTGCGCGACCTCGGCGTGACTCGGATTCACACGCGTCTGACACGAAAGTCATTGCCTCCCATCGGCAAAAATCTTCGCGATCGATTTTGCAGCGAAATTTACGGCAGATCGCGAACGGCATTCACGTTGCAAAACGCGGCGCATGCGAGCCTCGTCTTTCTTCTCGTGACTTCGATTTTGATTTCGATGTGCGGGTGCTGGAACAACGCTGACTCCGATCCCCATCCGCTCCCGAGCCCTCCGCCGTCCTCGTCGAGCTCGCCGCCGCGCGGCTCCGAATGCCATGACGAGAGCCAGATCCAAACGGCACATTCGGGCGATCTCTGTTCTTCGTCGCTCGTTCTCGAGATGAGCGCACAGAGCTACGGCGACGGCACGGACGTGTACGTCGCGCTGCACGCAGCGTGGAGCTCGGGGTTCCTCGATCTCACGGGCGGAGATTCGCTCCAGGCGGGCATCGCGTCGATCACCTCGCTTGCCACGCTCGAGCCGCCCGACGGAACGCTGCACTACACCGCGCATTTCGACACGAACGACCCTGGCGACGTTTCCATTTTCTTGAACCGCGTCGGCGACCGGCTCCCAGGTGCAATCTCGGACGTCGTGGTCGCCGCGCCCTTCACGGTGACCGACGCGCCGACAACCTTCACGTACGGCGACTCCGTTCATTTCGCGATCGACCCGCCGCCCGAATCCCAAATGGTCGGCGTCTACGCGAGCGGCGATTGCATCACGAGCTTCGGGGTCGACGGCGAGACGATGGTCCCGCTGCTCGACGGTGCGGCCACCGTCGGGACTTCCAATCTCTTCGTCGCGGACGGCACGAAATGCATCGTCACGTTCCACGTCCGCGTGGAGACCGGAGGCACCCTCTCGAACGCGGTCGGCGGAGGCAGCATCCTGGGCCTCCAGGAACGCGGGTTTCAAGCTTCGCTGGAGCTTTGAGGCACGAGCACCGCCGCTCCGGAAATTTCGTCCGCGGCGAGCGCGGCGAGCGCCTCGTTCGCTTGATCGAGCGGATACGACGTCGCTTTCGGCTTCAGATCGATCTTCGCGGCCAGCTCCAAAAAATCGCGCGCATCGTTGCGCGTCATGTTCGCGACGCTGCGAATTTGGCGCTCGCCCCAGAGCAGCGAGTCGTAATCGAAGGCCGGCATGCGATCGAGATGAATGGCATTGATGGCGACGACGCCGCCTTTTCGCAGCGCAGCGAGCGCGGACACGACGACGTCGCCCGCCGGCGCGAACGTCACCGCGCGATCGAGCGCGTGCGGCGGCTTGTCGTGCGCGTCGCCTGTCCACGT
>JAICXU010000256.1 GCA_025934595.1 Polyangiaceae bacterium
AAGGAGCTCGCGGCATACCTGGTGAACGAAATCCAGCAGGTCTACCGCCTGCAGGGCGTCGCCATCAACGACAAGCACATCGAGGTCATCGTTCGCCAGATGCTCCGCCGCGTCCGCATCAAGGACGTCGGCGACGTGAAGACGTTCCTCATCGACGAGCAAGTCGAGAAGCACATCTTCGAGCGCGAGAACGCAAAGACGATCGAGCGCGGAGAACGCCCCGCGATCGCAGAGCCTTTGCTCCTCGGCATCACGAAGGCGTCGCTCTCGACCGAGTCGTTCATCAGCGCCTCGTCCTTCCAAGAGACCACGAAGGTCCTCACGGAAGCGGCGATCAGCGTCAAGACCGACTACCTCAAAGGCCTCAAGGAGAACGTCATCATGGGACGTCTCATCCCCGCGGGCACCGGTATCTCGGCCTACAAGAGCCTCAAGGTCATCGTCGAAGGCGACAGCGAGGAGCGCTACGCGGCGCCCCATCGTCACGAGCCGACGCCGTCGAGCTTGGCGGTCAACGAAGAGTAAGCCACGCTGGACGCGCGCAAGCCTGCGCGCTCATCCAGCCTAGACGCGCGCAATCCTGCGCGCTTTCAGAGGTTGATCATGACGCGGAGGCGCGCTTCTTCGGAGGCGCGCCTCTCGTTTTTTTGTGGCGCCGCTAGCAACCTTTTCGAGCGATCGGCCGAGCCTCGGGAACCTCGCCAAGGAGACCTCCCATGACCGCTCGATCGCTCGTTTCCCCGCGTTTTTCAGCCATTTCGATGCCGCGCATCGGCATGCCCTCGAAGCGCGGCTTCTTCCATCTCGCGCAGCTCACGATGGTCATGGGTTACGTCGTTCTGATCTTCAATCCGTTCGACGGCGACTCGATGCTTCTCGGTTTCGCATGTCAGGCCGTCGCGCTCGGCCTCTATGGCGTGAGCCGCGGTGCGTCGCAGGGTCCGCTCTCGACGTAGCTAAAAAGATCCGCCGAGGCCGATGCCGTTCATTTGTGGACCGAAAAGCGGAGTGACCGTGAGGTTCTTGATGCTCGCGCCTTTCTCGGTTTGAGGCGGGGGAGCCGCGGCTTTGGTCTCGGGCGACGTCACGATGAAGAAGATGCCGGCGACGAGCGCCAGCCCGCCCACGATGCCCGATGCGATCGCCAGATTCTGATCGAGGCTCGCCGTGTCGTGCGCGGACTTCGAGTACGTGTAATTGCTGCAGCCGTCTCCGGTGCACACACCATTTGCGTCGACGTTGAACCCGGACTTGTTGGCCTTGTCGAATGCGTCGCTGGAGGCGTTGCTGGCGTGGCTCGCGCTGAGTCCGAGCCCCACGGCGGCGCCGACGCCACCGAGCCCCACGACGCCGAAGATGACCCCAAGGGCGAGCTTCGTTTTATTGAGGTGCGTCGTCTCCTCGTTCTTCACGATGATCGTCTGCTGATTTTTCGGCGCGTCGGCGAGCTCGGCGATCGTCACGGTGTCGGTGTTCGTGTCGTCTGCCGTTTTGAATTTCTTGTCGACGGGCGTTTTGCCGGGCGCGCTGACTTGCAGATCGTGATCGCCGGCATCGATGGGGATTTGCGAGTTGAGCGCCCCGGCGTCGATCGTCGTTCCGTCGAGCACGACGCTGAAGCCTTCTGGAGCCGTGGCGACGTTGAACGACGTGGCGAGCACGACGTGATGCAGCTTCGGCTCGAGCGCCTTGGCGTGATCGCTTGCGTACGCTTGTCGGTCAGCCTCGCCGTTCCGCTGCGCAAGCGACGCGACCGCCGTGTACTCGCCCCACGCCGCCGCATTTTTTCCCTCTTTTTCGTGACACGCGGCGGTCGCCAGGAGAGATCCCACCGCCGTGTTGTCGGCGCGATAACTTGCCGCGAACTTCGCGCACGCGTCGTGCGTCTTTCCCTCTTTCATCAGCTCTTGTCCCTGGCGATAGAGCTGCTCCGACAGACCGGCGGCTTGCGCAAACGCCGGCAGCGAGCTGCTCATGAATGCAGCCACGGTCAGCGCGCTTGCAAAACGAAATCCGAAGCCACGATTCGATCCCAAGATGATGCTCCCTCCGCTTTTCGGATGTTACCGCGGACGTAGGACGACGGTCGAGATTCGAACGACCTCGTTACACGTTCGGAAGCTCGCAAACCTGCGTGGAGTGTTTACTAGTGCGCGCCGCCGCTGAAGGCATTGAACGCCGTCGTCGCGGGCGCGGTCGAATGGGAGGGCGCCGGCGTCGTGTGCGTGGCGGCCGCGGACTGCGTCGTCGTCGTGGTCGTGTGATGCGTCGACGAAGTGGACGCCGAGCTCGAATGCGAAGTCGTGCTCGGCCCCGCGACTTTCGTCGAAGGAGCAGCCGATGCCGACGCCGTCTCGTTCATGGGCGGCGTGGTTGCCGTCGCGACCGCGGTGGTCGTCGGAATCGGAGGAGGAGGCGGGGTCACGTTCGACGTCGTGTCGACGGTCGCGGAGCTCGCCGTCGTGGGCGGCGACAAGGCGCTACGCGACTTCATGACGAAAATCGCGCCCAAGCCGAGGACGAGAGGAACGACGAGGCAGCCGATGACGATGGCCGCCTTCGCGCCGGCGCTGAGACCCGGCGGTGGTTGGACTTGCGCGCCGGTCCACGACGAGTTCGTTTGCACGCCTTGCGGCGCAACTCCCGGCGCGGTGAAAACTCCCGAACCAGTCGATGCACCGGGCATCGGCGGATGCATCGCGAACGTCGCGCCGCTTTGCGCCTGCGGCGGAGCTTGCGGCGCCATCGAGGGCGGACGACCGTCGACGGGCATCACGTCCAAAATGCGCTGCGCCACACGTTGACCGCGGCTCGACGCGAACGGAGCGAGCGCCATCGCGAGCTCGCCGACGTTGGAGTAACGATTCTCCGGCCGGCGTTGCAAGCAACGCATCACGACGTGCTCGAGCTGCGGAGGCACGTCGTGCGGGCGCCTCGACGACATCGCCGGCGCATCGGTCTCCAAGATCGAGGCGAAGAGCTCACCGAAGTTGTCGCCGAGAAAAGGCGGCTGTCCCGTGATGAGCTCGAAAATGATGATGCCCATCGACCAAATGTCGGCGCGGGCGTCGACGCTCTTCGAGCTGCGGAGTTGCTCCGGCGACATGTAATAAGGCGAGCCGAGCAGCGCTTTCGTCGACGTCATCGCGCCGCTGCCTTGTCCCAGCGGGTCCTGCGCTTTCGAAATTCCGAAGTCGAGGACCTTGACCTGCATGGTCTTGTCGCGGCGCTGCACCAAAAATAAATTCGCCGGCTTCAAATCGCGATGGACGATGCCGATCGAGTGCGCCTGCGCGAGCGCTTCGAGCGCTTGAAGGGTGTAGTCGATGGCGACTTGGACCTGCAGCACACCGTCGCGCTCGAGGACCTTCGACAGATCGTTGCCGTCGAGGTATTCGATGACCATGTACGGACGACCGCCATCGAGGTGGCCCGCGTCCGAAACCTTCGCGACGTTTTCGCTTTGGATTTCCATCGCGCGTCGCGCTTCGTTCATGAAGCGCATGACGGCTTCTTGGCTCGTCGCGATGTCCGTGAGGAGCAGCTTGATGGCGACGGGAACGCCGAGCACCTCGTGGTTCGCCTTGTAGACGATGCCCATTCCGCCCTGACCGAGGATGCGCTCGATGCGATATTTGCCGAGGAGCAGATCTCCCGGCTTCGGCAAGCTCGGGTCGAGGTTCTCTGCGGGTTGGGTCATTCGCGGAAGACTTCAAAGAATAGAGGAGCGCCTGGGTCGGCGCAAGCAACCGCGCGCGCGTTTCGCGTGCGTGTAAACGACGATGTAAGCGCGCCGACGCGCCGCCGTGCGAGCGTCATCGCACAGCGCCGTGCACGTAGCGTCTGCGCGCCCACTCGCTCATCACGATGCCGGCCGCCAACGCGACGGGAAGCGAGTTGTTTACGCCATAAATGGGGATCCCGACCGCCTCGTCGCACCGTGCGATGAACCGTTCGTCGAGACCTGCGCGCTCGCTTCCGAAGACGAAAATCACGTCGCGCGGAAAAGGCGCGACGTCGTAGAGGCTTCGTTTGGCGTGCTCCTTTTCGAGCGCCCACACCGGGCGACCCTTCGCGTGCCTGAAGAAGGCGTCGTCATCGTCGACGCGCACGATCGACTCGTATTTCTGCATCCCCATCGAGGCCTTCTCGTAAAACGGGGCCTGTCCGATCAGGATGATCTCGCGCGCCAAAAAATTGTGGGCAGCGCGGATGATGGCGCCGGCCGCGAACGCATTTCCCAGGGAAAATAGGGCGATCGAGAAATCGTGGCGGACGGGCTCGAGGACCCGGCGGACCTCCTCCGGGGTCTCGTCGAGCGGGGTTTTGAGCGGCACCGCGCCAAAATACGCCCCAAGCACGCCTCAAATGCCAAAAGATACCTTCCAAAAAAACATGAAGATTCGGGCGTGATTATGGCTTTTCGACGCTTGACACGAGGGTCTCCGCAAGTAGAGTGCGCGTCCCCGAATGCCGACGATCAATCAGCTCATTAATCACGGCCGGCTCGCGGCGCGTTTCAAGACCGCGTCGCCTGCTCTCAAGGCCTGTCCCCAAAAACGCGGTGTGTGCGTCCGCGTCTACACCACGACGCCGAAGAAGCCGAACTCCGCGCTCCGCAAGGTCTGCCGCGTGCGCCTCACGAACGGCATGGAAGTGACGTCGTACATTCCGGGCGAAGGTCACAACCTGCAGGAGCACTCGGTCGTGCTCATTCGCGGAGGCCGCGTGAAGGATCTGCCGGGCGTGCGCTACCACGTCGTCCGCGGAACGCTCGATGCGTCGGGCGCGATCGGCCCGTCGTCGACCAACAAAGTGAATCGCAATCGCAAGCGCTCGAAGTACGGCGTGAAGCGTCCCAAGTCTTGAGTCAGGGGAGCGTGGGCGCTCCCCCGACACCCCCTGGGTCTTGATCGCAACGAGTAGAAAGAGAAACGAAGAATGCCCCGCCGTCGCGAAGTACCGAAGCGCAGAATCCTTCCGGATCCGAAATTCAAGGACAAGCTCGTCTCGAAGTTCACGAACACGCTCATGTTGAGCGGCAAGAAGGCGACCGCAGAGGGCATCCTCTATGGCTCTTTCGACGTGATCCAAGAGCGCTTCAAGGAAGATCCGCTCGAGGTCTTTCGCAAGGCGCTCGACAACGTGAAGCCGAAGCTCGAAGTGAAGAGCCGCCGCGTCGGTGGTGCGACCTACCAAGTCCCGGTCGAGGTTCGTCCCGAGCGCCGCGTCGCTTTGGCGATGCGCTGGATCGTGACGTATTCGCGCGAGCGTGGCGAGAAGACGATGCGCGAGCGACTCGCAGCCGAGTTCATCGACGCAGCGAACGGCCGTGGCAACGCGGTCAAAAAGCGCGACGACACGCACAAGATGGCGGAAGCCAACAAAGCGTTCGCTCACTATCGTTGGTGAGATCTCGAACGTGACGAGAAAAGCCGCTTGCTCTTCGGAGCGGCGGCTTTCGTCTTTAAAGCGCGATTTTTTTCGCAGTGAGCGTCTCGCCCCAGGCGAGCCACGCGGCGCGTTTCATCGCTCGCGGATCACCCGTCGTGAAAAACGCGCCTTTCGCGCGAGATTTTTCCGCCGAGCGGCGTGAAGGCATTTCAACTGCGGTTTCGCGCGCCGGCCGGCACGAAGTTCGAGACGACCGAGCGCCTCGGGCGGGACGTGCTGGACGTGATTCGCGAGACCGCCG
>JAICXU010000577.1 GCA_025934595.1 Polyangiaceae bacterium
GGCTCGGGGCTCTCGTCCGCGAATTTCACGGCGGCGAGGACCTCTTCTTCGATCTTCGCTTCGAGCGCCTTGATGCGATCTTCGGTGTACCCCGCCGCTTCCAGATCGCGGCGCGCGCGGAAGACTGGATCGCGTTTCTTGCGATCCTCGAGCTCTTCGGCGGTTCGATATTTCGCCGGATCGCTCATCGAGTGTCCGCGGAAGCGATAGGTGCGCACCTCGACGAGGGTGGGAAGCGAGTGCTCGCGTGCGCGCGCGACCGCTTCGCCGATCCGATCGCGCACCGTGAGGACGTCTTCGGCGAAGAAGCGATCGCGGTCGATGCCGTAGCCGAGCGCCTTCATGCTCACGTCCTCGACCGAGAGCTCGCGCGAGATGGGCGTGCCCATCGCGTATTCGTTGTTCTCGCAAATGAAGACGATGGGCAGCTTCCACAGCGCCGCGAGCGAGAGGCCTTCGTGGAATCCGCCGATCGACACCGCGCCTTCGCCGAAGAAACAAAGCGTCACGCGTTTGTCGTTCCGATATTTGGACGCGAAGGCGACCCCGGCCGCGAGCGGGATGTGACCACCGACGATGCCGTAGCCGCCGAGCATGTGATGTTCGGCGTCGAACATGTGCATCGAGCCGCCGAGGCCGCCGGAGCATCCGGTCTTTTTTCCGAAGAGCTCGGCCATCAGCGCGTTCGGATGCATGCCTTTCGCGATCGCGATTCCGTGATCGCGGTAGGTCGTGACGACGTAGTCGTCTTTTTCGAGCGCGGCGATCGCGCCGACACCGACCGCCTCTTGCCCGATGTAGAGGTGCAAGAAGCCGCCGATTTTTCCCTGCGCATACGCGCGCGCCGCCTCTTCTTCGAGGCGTCTGATCAAATGCATTTGCCGATAAAGATCGGCGAGCTTCTCCGAGTCGCTCACGGTCATCAATCTTTCGAGGCCCGCGAGTTTAGATCACCTCGAGAATCAAAGGTGGACTAGCGCGCAGACCTGGCGCGCGTCTAGGGGCCTGCGTCGCCCGGATTTCCGGCCGGAACGGGGCTCAGCGGCAGCGAAGCGCCCGTCCCCACGCCGGATGCGCCGCCGTCTCCGGTATTTTCGTCCGCGCCCGCGGGATCTTCGGGCATGCTCGGCAGCTTCGAAGAGCTCGCCGCCTTCGGATGCCGATGATCGGCGCGATGCGAAGGCGCGTGCGCATGCTCGGCAGGAACGTCCGACGGTGAGGTCGACCCCGCCGGTTTGGAGGCGTCGTCTCCGTCGGACGAGGAATGCCGTCCGAACAAGAGGAGCCCGATGATCAAAAGAAGCGCGGCCGCGACGACGATGTTCTGCACGCGAAAACGTTGGGGCGGCGGCGGCACGATCGACGACGACGGCGGCGGCGTCATGTACTCGCGCGACGACATCGGCACGGGCTCGATCACCTCGATCTGCTCGTAGAGCGCGTTGTAGAGCGCACGCGCGAGCTCGGTGCATGACGAAAATCTTTTCTTCGGATCCTTCGACATCGCGCGTGCGAGCACCAAATGGACGCGCGGCAGCTCTTCGCCTTCTGGCCCCGCGCGAAGCGGCGTGGGCTCCTCGGTCGCGATGCGGCTCGCGACGGCGAGCGTGTCATCACCTGGAAATGCACGCGCGCCGCCGAACGCTTCGTAGAGCGTCACGGCGAGAGAGAATTGATCCGACGCGCCGCTGAACTCGGCGAGGGCGAGCGCTTCCGGCGCGCTGTAGGCCGCGGTGCCGAGCACCGATCCCGCGCGTGTGAGCGTCGAGTCCGGCAGACGCGCGATCCCGAAGTCGGTGAGCTTCGGGCCCGTGCTCGACATGAGCACGTTCTCCGGCTTCACGTCGCGATGGATGACGCCCGCTTCGTGCGCGCGATCGAGCGCAGCGCCGACGTCGCGCGCGATCTTGTAGACGTCGTCGGGATCGAGCGGGCCCTTCGCGATGCGCTCGCGAAGCGTGTGTCCTTTCACGTACTCGAACACCAAGAACACGCCGACGTCCGCTTCTTCGCCCATGTCGTGCAGCGTGACGAAGCTCGGATGGCTCACCGCCGCCGCCGCACGGGCTTCTTGTTTCATGCGCAAAAAAAGCGCTTCGCGCATCTCGGGCGGCAATCCGAGATCGTCGCGCACGACCTTGACCGCGACCTCGCGACCGAGGACGGTGTCCTTCGCCAGGAGCACACGGCCCATGCCGCCCTGTCCGAGCAAACGGAGGACGTCGTAACGACCGATCCGTTTGGGGAGCTCCATCCCACCTTTCTACTAGAAAGTCAGACCGAATTTGATGCCCGCGTGATCTTTGCGCGGGTCGACGCCGATGAAAAAAGGCGACGGCCGCGGCGCGACTTTCCGCAGCTCGAGCTTGCCGACGTCGTCACGCACGAGCTGCTTCGGATTCGCGATGAGACCGACCAAGAGGAGAGGCACACCTGGACCGAAAAAGAGCGCGCCCCACAAAATGTCGAATCCTTCCTTCTCGTCGCCCGTGTGATTTCCGACGTCGTACGCGACGATTCCGGCAAGCCCGATGCCGGTGAGGATCGCGCCTGTGATCAGGAGCCCGAGCTTCTTGTGCGACTCGACGTGATAGCCCTGCGGAACGGGCTCGCCGTCCTCGTACGGCATTTTTTCCGGTCCAAGGAATGCGCCCGGCACCGGCCTCGGCGTCGTGGCGGGAGTTGCCGTGGCGGGCGGAGGCGGAGCAGGCGGCGGCGGCGCGTCCATCTGGATCAGCGTGCCACCCCGAGAAATCGAGCCGATTTCGTCCCAGCGAATGATCGCGTTCTGTCCATTCGACATCGCGACGGTCGCGTGATCGCCCGGCAAGATCTCGGTGACCTTTCCTTTGATCATGCCGCCGTGCTTCAAGGTCACGCTGTCCGGCTCGTCGGCCGAAACCGCGCCGGAAGCGGTTTGTGCGTGCGCATCTCCCGGCGACAGCACGAGCGCGGCGCCGAGGAGGACGCTGCCGGCCCAAGTCCAAGTGGAAATCATTTTTTCTCCTGTGCTCGCTTCTGGTCGTCTTGAAGAAAATTCGGTGTGCGCTTCTCCACGAATGCGCGCGCGCCTTCGCGCATGTCGCGGCTGGAAATTGCATATTGCCCGAGCTCGGCCTCGATCCGCAGCCCTTCCTCGAGCGGTTTGCCCCACCCCATCATCGCGGCTTGTTTGTCGCTGCGCATCGCGCCCTGCGGCAGCGTGCAAAGATGTTTCGCGAGCTCGGTCGCGCGCGCGAGAGATTTTCCTTTCGGCACGATCTCGTTCGCGAGACCGATGCGGAGCGCTTCTTCGGATTTCACGAAGCGACCAGTGAGGATCAAATCCATCGCGCGCGACATGCCGAGGAGGCGTGGCAGTCGCTGCGTTCCGCCGTCGACGAGCGGCACGTTCCACCGCCGGCACGCGACACCCATCTCCGCGTGCTCCTCGACGATACGAATGTCGGCCATGCACGCGAGCTCGA
>JAICXU010000595.1 GCA_025934595.1 Polyangiaceae bacterium
AAGAAGAAATCGACACACGCCTGTCGATCTAGGATTTGACCGATCGTCGTCATGACGAACGCGGCAAGACTGCCGCCCTACGAAAGGAAATCGTCATGCGTTTCATCGTTCTCGTCCCCGCAAGCCAAGATTCCGAAGCCGGTGTCCTTCCCGATCTCGAAGGGCTCACGAAAATGGGCAAGTTCAACGAGGAGCTCGTCAAGGCGGGCATCATGCTCGCCGGCGACGGTCTTCAGCCGACCTCGAAGGGCGCCCGGATTACGTATTCGAAAGCCGAGAAGCCTCGCGTCGTCGACGGCCCGTTCACCGAATCGAAGGAGCTCGTCGCGGGCTATTGGATTCTCCAAGCGAAATCCAAAGACGAGGTCATCGAATGGATGAAACGTGCGCCGTTCGGCGAGATCCATGGCGGCGCCACGACGATCGAGATTCGCCAGATCTTCGAAGCCGCCGACTTCGCGCCGGTCGACACCGATGGAAGCGCCCGCGCGCGGAACGCCGACCTGCAGCGGCAAATCGACAGCCAGAAGGCATCAGCGAAATCGTGATGCGCGTTATGCTGCGCCTCGGTGACCGCCGACCCGAAGCGCACGATCGAAACGATCTACCGGATCGAATCCGCGAGGCTGATTGCCGGCCTCGCGCGGATCGTGCGTGACGTCGGCGTTGCCGAGGAGCTCGCGCAAGATGCGCTGGTGACGGCGCTCGAAGAATGGCCGCGCTCGGGAGTGCCCGACAATCCGGGCGCGTGGCTCATGGCGACCGCAAAAAATAGGGCGATCGACGTGGTGCGGCGCCGAAAAAAGATCGACGAGAAACACGCCAGCGTGGAGCACGACATGCGCGAGCGCCAAAAGCGAGGTGCGGAAGAGATCGAGGCGAAAGCCGACGACGACATCGGCGACGATCTTCTTCGTCTCGTCTTCACGTGCTGTCATCCGGTGCTCACCGCCGACGCGCGCGTCGCGCTCACGCTCCGCATGCTCGGAGGCCTCACCACCGACGAGATCGCACGCGCGTTCTTGTTGCCGGAAGCCACGCTCGCGCAGCGCATCGTGCGCGCGAAGAAGACGCTCGCCGACGCGAACGTGCCGTTCGAGGTGCCGCGCGAAAAGGATCTCGGTCCGAGGCTCGCGTCAGTGCTCGAGGTCATCTACTTGGTGTTCAACGAAGGTTATGCGGCGACGACGGGCGACGATTGGACGCGGCCGGAGCTATGCGAGGACGCGCTGCGTTTGGGGCGCATTCTTTCGGCGCTCATGCCTGACGAGCCCGAAGTGCTCGGGCTGACGGCGCTCATGGAAATCCAAGCGTCGCGGCTCGGCGCGCGCACCGACGCGCACGGCGATCCGATCTTGCTCCTGGATCAGAATCGCGCGCGGTGGGATCACATGCTCATCGCGCGAGGCCTCGCCGCCATCGAGCGCGCGGAAAAAATGACGCCGCCGCGTGGTCCGTATTTCCTGCAAGCGTCGCTCGCGGCCTGTCACGCGCGCGCGCGAACGGCGGACGAAACCGATTGGAAAAAAATCGCGTCGCTCTACGACGAGCTCGGCCGCGTGACGCCGTCGCCGATCATCGAGCTGAATCGCGCCGTCGCGGTGTCGATGGCGGAAGGTCCCGCCGCCGGCCTCGCGATCGCCGATCGGCTCGTGCCCGAGCCCGCGCTCGCTCGCTATCACCTCTTGCCCGCCGTGCGGGGCGATCTCTTGGCGAAGCTCGGACGCATGGGCGAGGCGCGCGCGGAGCTCGAACGGGCCGCCGCGCTGACGCAGAATGCGCGCGAGAAAAAGATCCTCGAGGACCGCGCGAAGGCCTGCGAATCCGGCAAAAACTAAATATGCCATAAGGCTGTCATTCGCTCGCGTTAGGCTTCTTTTCGTGGGTTTTGGTGCAACCAAGGAGACGAGCGATGGGTGAAGCGAAGACGGAGACGTACAAGGGAAGCTGTCATTGCGGCGCCGTGAAATTCGAAGCGGACCTGGATCTCGCGAAGGGTGGCAGCCGCTGCAATTGCTCCATCTGCAACAAGGTCGGCCAACTCGGCGTGATCGTGAAACCGGATGCGTTTCGACTTCTGTCGGGCGAAGACGCGATCGGCATCTACGAATGGGGCGGCAAGATTTCGCGGCGTCACTTCTGCAAGACGTGCGGCATCCACTGTTTCAGCCGAGGATTTTTGAACGAGCTCGGCGGCGATTTCGTGTCGGTGAACTTGAATGCCGTCGATGGCATCGAGCCTTCGAAGATTCCGGTGAGCTACTGGGACGGTCGTCACGACAACTGGATGGCAGGCACGCGTCCCGAGCCCTGGCCGATCCGCACGTGACGAAAAAAGAGCGCTAACATCACGGGCCGATGCAGCGGCCGACGTACACGCCCGTTTCGGAGTCGCACGGCGCGCCGATCTGTCCGCGATGTCGCGCGCGCATCGATGCTCGCCGCGGCCCTACTTCGTTCTGTCATTCGTGCGGCGCCCCGTTGCCGCAGCTGGCGGCCAGCGGGACGAGCGGCATTTCGACGGGCACCGTCTTGATTCTGGGGCTCGTCGCGATCTTCGCGATCGCCGCGGTTGCGGCGATCGTCGTCGTGCTCTTCGCGCGCCCGTCCGAGCCGATCGCCGCACGACCGGCCACGGTGACGACGATCACGGTGCAAGCAGCGACGCCGTTCGATTCGGCGAGCGCGTCGGCATCCGCATCCACGAAGGTGCCGGCTGCGCCGCTCACCGAAGCCGAGCTCGACACCCTCGAAGGAAACTACACGTGCTCGATGGACGACACGCCCGCGTTTCCTTGTCGCATCTCGAACAGCGTGCTCGAAAAGCTCGCTGGCTCGCAGCGTTTTCGTGGACCCATCGTGAAAAATTCGAACGGTGGATTCAGCTTCAGCGGCACTTTTTTCTGTCCGTTCGGAGACTGCACGCATCCCGTCGCGTGCACGTTCACGCGCACGAGCGCAGGACACTACTCGTGCCGATTCGGATCGAACTCGGTGCCGGGCGGCGGCCCCGGCGGCGAGCACGTCGTCCTGAGCAAAGCTCGTTGAGATTGGAGGCGCGCGTAAAATCGCGCGCTCATGCGGCCGGCGTTGTCAGGCGCGCGCTGGTTTCGGCGGCGAACTTGCTCATGAGAAGCGCACCGTGCAAAACGCCACGGAGCGCGGCGGGCGACAGCGGCTTGCAGAGAAATCGGTACAGCGCGCCGCTTTGGATGAGTGCCGAGGTCGCACCGAGGTCGGCGGCGCCCGTGAGCATGATGCACATCGTCGTCGGATGCAGCGCGCGCACTTTTTCGATGAGCTCGAAGCCGGACATCTCCGGCATTCGCGCGTCGGAGACG
>JAICXU010000740.1 GCA_025934595.1 Polyangiaceae bacterium
GCGCTCGCCACGAGCTGCGCGCCTCGAATGGAATCGCGAAAGAGCTCTGGAATGCCGTAAATTGCCTGTTTTTGCGCGTCCGCAGCGAGATGCTCGAAGCCATAGAGCTCGGAATGGCGCGAGGTGTCGGCCAGACGAAAGGCGCCCGACAGATCGACGACGCGCGCGCCGGCCTCGAGCAGCCTCGGCGCGAGGGCGACCGAGACCTCCGCCGGCGTGGCGAGGAGCACGACGTCGACCTCCCGAACGCCGGCAAGCGCGCGCTCGACGGTCGCGAATCGTAGCGATGCCGGCGAGCCCGAAATCGCGAGCTCGTCGCCGAGCGCCCGTCCCGCCCAACGATCGCTCGCAGCCCACGCGAGCCGCACGCGTGGATGCCGTGCGAGGATCTGCACGAGCTCCACGCCCGAATATCCCGACGCCCCCACGACGCCGACACGAAATCGCGTCTCGCGACCTTGCATAGTCGGCGCATAACTATGCGATCACGAGCTCACGTGCAACCTCAATCACAAAAAAAGAAGCCCCGCACGACGAGCGCCGGCGGAGCCTCTCTGTGTCTGCCTCGTCGAGGCTAGTTTCTGGCGAGGTCGAGGTCCTCTGCTTACAGCCCTTGGCAGATCGCCGGAATCGTCGGCTTGCCTTTCAAGATCTGACGAAGCGGCTCGAGCTCCGGAGCTTGTCCACCGCTCGAAGGCCCGACCTGCGGCGCGAGACCGTCGCACAGTTGGGCGAAGCTCGTGAACGTCGGATCGTTGTTCATCGCCTTCGCTTGCGCGTGAAGCGCCGAGCAGCACTGCTTCACGTGCGCCTGGCTCGCGGTCTGGTGCGGACCGGTTGCCTTTTTGCCGGCCTCGAACACGTCGGGCACATTCGCGTCTGCCGTGTCGTCGAGCGGCTGGAGCGTCGTCTGCGTGACGGACGGCGTCGGAACCGGCGGCGGCCCCGAGTCGAGATCGACGGGCGCGGCCTTTTTCGGACAACCGAGCACGAAGGCCGGCATCCAAAGCACGAGTGAGATCGCAGCGATCTTCCGAAACGGCGATGAGGAGCGGGAACGATTCATGGCGCCTAACCTACAAGGTTCCGAGCCGCGTGTCTTCTTCCCGGCGAAGCCTGATTTGCCGGCGTTTTGTGGGCGGCGTGCTATTTCAGAGTCGTAGCTTATGCTGACTTTCGAGAGATGGGAGGGGTCGTGAGCACGCGTTGGTTTGCCCTGCTCGGTATCGCGATCGGATCCGCCAGCGTGTTCGCTGCTTGCGCGACGGGAACCGTGAGCAATGCGCCCGACGACGACGCCGGGTCGAGCGTGAGCGATGGATCGCGCGGAGACGGCGGCGCTGCGGAAGACGCTGGCGTGGACTCCGGACCGAGCTGCATCGACGACGACGCGGGATGCAGCACGGGAAATCCGGGTCTGTGCAATGACGGCAATCATCATTGCCTCGGTGATGGTGGATCGATTTGCGTGCCTCTCTACACGACGCAATCCTGCTACTCGGGTGGAGCGACCACGCGCAACAAGGGAATCTGTCACGACGGCACGCAATCGTGCGTCGGCGCGCTCGGCGATTGTGCGGACGAGGGCCTCCCGAACGTCATCGCGGACGGGGGCGTTCCCGTCGAAGATTGCTTCAACGACACGGACGACGACTGCGACGGCCTCGTCAACAATGGCTGCCCGTTGGCGGTGACGGTCGGGAGCCCGCGGGTCCTCGCCGGAGCCGGCGGCAGCGGCGGCACCGCAAAATCGATCGAGTGTCCCGCAGGCGCGTTCGTCACGCGCGTCGATTCGTGGTTCGACAACAGCGACGCGAAGGCATCCGGCGTTTCGATTTATTGCGCAACTCCTTCGCTCGTGCAGGGCGCATCGTCTTACAGCGTGACGCTCGCCGCCAATACGCCTGCGCCCTACGCCACCGAGCACGGCTCGGCAGACCCCTCCATTCAGCGGACCGACGACTGCGGCATCAGCGGGCTCACCGCAATCACGTATTCGCTTGGCCTCTCCGACACCTGGGTCGAAGCCATGGGTCACCACTGCGGCCAAAGCGCCGTCACGCTGAACGCGAACAACACGATCTCGTTCTCGTTCTCCAACGTGCCTTATGGCAATCCGCCGGGCGACTACAACGCGTACGCGAACTCACCCGGCACGTTCTTTTCGCGCGCCTGCAACGCGAGCGAGGTCGTCGTCGGCTTCAGCTTGCGAGACGGCTCGTACCTCGACAACATCGCCCCCATCTGCGCGTCGCTGGTGATGTCGTACCAAGCTGGAACACCGGACCCGTAAGCGGGTCGCTCATCACGCTCGAGGCGGCCACGGGTGCTGAATTGAGCAGATAGATGCTCAGTTCGACAGTTATGTCGGCATCGGACATTTCGTGGGTCGGTCATGCCCCATCAACGCTTCGATTGTTACCGGTGCTCTCTCGAGCTCCTACGCATTCCGATGCCGATGAAAACGAAATCGCCGCGGCTGACTTTCGTCAAGCGCGGCGACTGCGATTTGCCTATTTTTCTCGCGTCAAATCACAAATACTCGTGACGCGAATCCCATTCACGAATCGTCATCGTTCCCCTCCCTCATTCTTCAGTGCTCGCCCGCTACCTCCCCCTGAGCGCGCGGAGCCGCGAAGCGGCGAGCACGCGATTTGGGGGAGGTCGACGCGCCCGCAGC
>JAICXU010000258.1 GCA_025934595.1 Polyangiaceae bacterium
AAAATCGTTTATCGCTCGCTCGCTCGGAGGCGTTCGAGCACCCGCCCGTAGTCTACTCGACGGGGGCGGAGAGTCAGCGATTTTGTGGGTTCATGCCAAAAATCTGGGGTTGTGCGTCGGCTTCGAGGTGGCCTCTCGGCAAACCATGACTCCGGCGTCATGCCAGCGCGCAGGCTTCGCGCGCGTCGTGAGTGGGTTCGACGGTGACGAGGCCGATTCCCTTCACTCGAGCCCTGCCTTATAGAGTTCATTCGATGCAGCCCATCGTCATGTTTGCCATTTTGGTGGCGGCGCTTTCGGCGTTCGCTTGGTCCGCGAATCGGCGATGGCAGCTCCTCGCGTTCGGCAGCGCCGAAAACCGCTTCGATCGCCTCGCCGATCGCGCGCGCTCCGTGTGGCGCTACGCATTCGCGCAGGAAAAAATGGACTACTACCAACCCGCGGGATTCGCTCACAAGCTGATCTTCACGGGCTTCGTCGTCCTTCTGCTCCGCTCGATCATGCTCGCGGGCCGCGGTTTTTACGCGCCGTTCAGTTTGTTCGTGCTCTCGCCGGCCACGCTCGCGGGGCAAGCCTACGAGTTCGCGAAAGACATCGTCGCGATCCTCGTGCTCGTCGGCGTCTCGGTCTTTTTTTATTACCGCGTGATTCGTCCGAACAAGCGGACGACGCTGCACTTCGAAGGCCTCCTCATCTTGATCATCATCGCGGTGATGATGCTCGCCGACATGAGCTACGACGGCGCGTCGCGCGTGCTCGCGTCGCATCAAGAAGAGCTCTGCGGAAAAATCATGGACGCGCATTGCAGCGCGATCGCGACGATCACCGCGCCGCTCGCGCCCGAAGCGCGCGATCCCGTGACGTGGGCGTTTTTTCCATCGCCGGGCGGATCGCTCTTCGCGGTGCTCTACGCGAAGCTCAGTATTCCGACGCTCATCTTTTTGGCGCACGCGGGGTTTTGGACGCACATCTCGCTCGTCCTCATTTTCTTGAACATCCTGCCGCACTCGAAGCACTTCCACGTCATCACGGCGATCCCGAACGTGTTTTTCCGCGATCTGAAGCCCGCGGGACGTTTGCATCCGATGGTGCCGGTGAATCCCGCTCCAGCGACGGCGACGACCGGGACCGCGACCACGAGCGAGACCGAGGCGGCGACCGCGCCATCGACGGCGACCTATTCGGAAGCGCTGATGGAGCTCGTCGGAAAAGCGAGCGAGGCCGAAGATCCAATCGCGCTTCCGGTCGGTGTGGGTCGCATCCATCATTTTTCGTGGAAGGCGATCCTCGATTTTTATACGTGCACCGAATGCGGTCGCTGCTCCGAAAATTGTCCCGCGCATCGCACGGGGAAGATCCTCTCGCCGAAGCATTTGACCTTGGCGCTCCGCGATCACTTGTATTCGCGCGAAGACGAGGTGCTGGCGCTGAAGCACGGCGGAGAGACGGCGAAGAAGACGATCGCGCCGGTGAATTTGATCAGCGACGTCATCCATCCTGACGTGCTTTGGGCCTGCACGACGTGTCGTGCCTGCGAGGAGCAATGTCCGGTCCTGATTTCGTATGTCGACAAGATCGTCGACATGCGCCGCAACTTGGTGCTCGTGCGCGGTGAGTTTCCGACCGAGCTCCAGAAGCCGTTCAACGGCATGGAGACGAACGGCAATCCTTGGAATTTGTCGCGCATGGATCGCTCGGCCTGGAGCGACGGCCTCGGCGTTCCGACGATCGCGCGAAAAAAATTGCGCGCGCCACGGCGAAGCTCTTGAAGCAAGCCGGCGTCGATTTCGCGATCCTGGGACAAGAAGAAAACTGCACGGGCGATCCCGCGCGGCGCGCCGGTAACGAATTTCTCTTCGCGATGCTCGCCGAAGGCAACGCGGCAACGTTGAAGACGGTGCAGGAAAATGGCGGCGCTCGCAAAGTCATCACGACGTGCCCGCATAGCTTCAACACGCTGAAAAACGAGTATCCGGACTTCGGCGCGAAGCTCGACGTGATCCATCACACCGACTTTTTGCTCGGCCTCCTCGCGGAGAAAAAGCTCGAGCCGAAAAATCCGGTGAAGGGTCGCGTGACCTACCACGACAGCTGCTATCTCGGTCGCTACAACGGCGTCTACGATGCGCCTCGCGAGATCTTGAAATCGATCCCCGGCGTCGAGCTCGTCGAGCCCGAGTATTGGAATCGCCAGCGCGGTCTTTGTTGCGGCGCGGGCGGCGCGCAGATGTGGATGGAGGAGCAGAATCAGAATCGCGTGAGCGGCAAACGCACGCTCCAATTGATCGACGCGCTTCAAGCGGCCGTTCCCGCTGCGAACGGCGCCAACGGAAATGGAGCCGAGCACGATCATCCGCTCGGCACGATTGCGAGCGCATGCCCCTTCTGCATGACGATGCTTTCGGACGGCCTGAAGAGCCAGAACGCGGAAGAAAAAATCGGAATGCTCGACGTCGCCGAGCTCCTCGAAAAGAGCTGCGCGGTCGACGAGATCAAAGCCGCGCAAGAAGCCGCCGCCGCGCAACACGAGGCCCCCATCCCAGCGCCGCCCGCTCAAGACGCGCAGCCGCAAGAGGTGCCGTCTTGAAGAAGATTGCATCGCTCGCTGCGTTGGGAACATGCTTGTTTTCAGCTGGATTCGCGCATGCGCAGGATCTGCAAGCGCCGCCTCCGATGGATCCGAACGCGGTCGGCCAGCAGCAACCGATGCAGCCGCCACAAACCGAGACGCAACAAACGCTGAATCAGTCGGAGAACGAGGACAGCGGGCGCGGCCTCGAATTTTTCTACGTGAACGGCGGCGTCAACGCGACGTACGTCGGCATGGACACTTTCAGCTCGAGCCAGCTCGGCGTCACGCGCGCCAGTCACCTCGGTCCAGGTTTCGATCTCGGCCTCGGCTTGCGCCTCCTCATCATCACGATCGGCCCCCGCGTTCGCTTCCAGCCTTTGTCCGCGTTCAACATGTGGCAGATCGACGGCGAGGTCGCCCTCCACATCCCGATCTCCTCGATCGACATTTGGCTCGGTCCGCACGGCGGCTACGCCTTCGCGGGGAGCCTCGACGCGCCGAACGACGTCTCCGTGCACGGGCTCGATCTCGGCGCGGACGTCGGCGTCGACTACTACCTCACGAAGAATTTTTCGGTCGGCGGCGACGCCTCGGCGGAGTTCTTTTTCTTGAAGCGTCCGAGCGTCTCGGGCCAGAGCGGCGTGTATGCGGTCGATGGATCGAGCGTCGGCTTCGGCGCGCTCGGTGGCGTGCGCGTCGGATTGCATCTCTGAAAATAGAAAAGATGGCAGCGAAGAGGGGGATAGCGGGGATTTGGATCGCGCTCGCGTGCGCAGCGTGCGCGTCGAGCCATGCGTCCGACGACTTGAAGCTGAAGACGGGCGGCTACTCCGCCGTCCCGAGCGAAGCGATGAACGACGAGGATGCCGGCGCCGCTCCCTCAGGCACGCTCGATGGCGCGGACTATGTCGAAGACTCCGACTCGGTGCTGAAGGATCTGCGGCTCGCGTTCATCACGTGCGACTCGCCGCGCAATCCGAAGACGTTCGTGCCGGGGAGCGAGACGATCAACCTCGAAGTCGGGCCGGATGGCAAAGTCACGACGGTCACTCCGGAGGCGCGCCAAGGTCTGACCGACGACATCGACCTCTGTTTGCGACGCGTGGCGATGAGCGCCGAGTTCGCGCCGCTCGCCGGGGGCAGGACGGCAAAATTCCAAGTCCCGATCGTCTTCACGCGAACGCCGCTGAAGCACGTGCACTGACGTCATCGCCCTGATGAGTGCAAAATACATGTAAATTCAGCTCGATCTCGCCGAAAAAGCGGCCCTTTCGGCGTCGCGTGGTACGCCTCACGGAGCGATGCTCGGCCTGATTCGTTGGCTCGGCGCGGCGCTCTTGCCCGCCATCCTCCTCGTGTGGGGAGTGCATCGATCCGATCGCAATCGCGAGCCGGTGTGGCTCGTGTCGCTCACGTTCGCGCTCGGCGCGCTGTTCGCGGCGGCGGCTTTTTTTCTCGAGCTGAAAGCCGGGCAGGTGAGCGGTCTCGATTTGCGCGCGGCGGTCTCGGGCGAAGCGGGCGCGCTCGTCTTTCTTTTTGCGATCGTCGCGCCGCTGAACGAGGCGGCGAAGGTCGCGGCCGCATGGCCCGCGTTTCGCTCGCGGCATTTCGACGAGCCGTATGACGGTCTCGTCTATGCCGCGGCCGCCGCGCTCGGTTTCGCGGCCGCGCAAAACGCCGCCATCTTGCGCGCGCATCCCACGGGCGCGATCTGGCTCGCACGCGCCGCGCTGTCGCTTCCCGCGCATCTCTTTTTCGCGAGC
Source organism: Polyangiaceae bacterium (assembly GCA_025934595.1). Taxonomy (GTDB): domain Bacteria; phylum Myxococcota_A; class Polyangia; order Polyangiales; family Polyangiaceae; genus JAICXU01. Next base: position 4,336 of record JAICXU010000258.1, read on the forward strand.
GCATGGGGATACGCGCTCGGTCGCGCGAAACGGCTGAAAACGCCGGGCGCGATGTTTCCTGCAACGTGGTTCTTCGCGACGATGGCGCACGCTCTCTACGCGCATTTCGTGTACGGACGCGGTCCGGGCGCGCTCGTCGCCGTCGCGCCGCTCCTCGCGATGATGGGCGGCGTCACGTTCTTCTTCGCCCGCGATCTCCGCGCACGTTCCGACGGTACCGCGCCGCCGAGCTCGCGAGCGTCGGTGATGTTGTCGCGATTCTCCCTCGATGGATCCCGGCCGCCGAGCCTCACCGCCGTGCGCGATGCGCTTCGTCGCGCCGATCAACCGATCATGCTTCGTTGGATTCTCATCGGTGCGCTCGTGACGATCGGCGCGATGGTGGCGGGCGTTGCGGGCTCGGTCGCGTTCGGAAATTGGGCACACGTCGACTTCGCCATCGTCGACGAGCACGATGCTTCGACGGTGGGGCCCGTCGCGCTCCTCGGCGCGGGCGTGCTCGCCGCGTTTCCGGTGAGCGGATTTTTGATCGCGCGTGCCTCGAGCTTGCCCACCTTGCTCGAGCCCGCGCTCGCGACCGCGCTCGCGATCTTGGTCGCCCTCGTCATGTTGGGCTTCGCTGCCCCGATCGCCCTCGTGTTCGCTCTTGCCTTCTCGCCGATCGCCTGGATTTTGGCTTGCGCGGGGGCATGGGTGGGAAGAAGCTAAACGCCACATGTTCCGCATGCTCGCGAGCGCGCTTTTCTGGCGCATTTTGTTGAGCTCGCTCGTCGTCGTCGGAGTGCTCGGCGTCGGGCTCTATCGCGCCACCGAAGCGCACGAGGAGCTCGAGTCGCAGTTCGAGCGTCTCGTCGGTCATGATCTGAAGCTCGCCGACGACGCCGAAGTCTTGCTGCGGCTCATGGCCGACCTCGAAACGGGCAAGCGTGGCTATCTCATCACCGGCGATCGCGCGTTTCTCACGCCATACGAGACGGCGCGGCGCGAGCTCGACACCGTGCTCGTCGAGGCGCAGAACACCGCCGAGAACGGGATGGAGGACGAGCGCGTCGCCGCGTTCGGTCGCATCGTCCGCGCGTGGATTGCCAACGTGAGCGAGCCGCAAATCGCCGCGCGCGAACGCGGCGAAATGGTGCCCGATCCTGAAACGACCGAGCTCGGAAAAAATCGCACCGACGAGATGCGCGGAATCTGCAACGAGCTACGCAATGAAGCGCTGCAAGCAGCGGAGTCGCGAAAAGAAGCGGCATTTCGATCCGCCGAGAACACGCGACGTCAAACGACGGCCATCTTCGGATTCGCGATCGTGATCGCGCTCGCGAGCGGAATTTGGATCGCGCG
>JAICXU010000469.1 GCA_025934595.1 Polyangiaceae bacterium
CGCGTGCGTCAATACATCGAGACGATGGCCGTCACGCGATCGTTCGGCCATGAGCACAAGACCGACGTGAGCTTCGGCGCCGAGATGAACTTGCGCGCGTACGCGGACGCCGACAACCTCGCCGCTTTCGATCCCGCGGCCGTCGCGCAGTTCCATCGCGCCGTCTTTCCCGTCAGCGACACGCGCGTCGGTCCTTTCGCGCAGATTCGCCACTACGAAAATAAATTCGCGAGGATGTTGGATGAAGACACGCTCGCTCTTCAAGAGGACTACCGCATCGGATTCGATGCCTGGGCGCGCGTGTATCCGGTGCTGCATGCGCTCGGCTCAAGCCGCGATCTCGTCGGAACGTACGAAGCGCTGCAATATGGCGCGGAGCTCGGCGACGGCTTCGTGCGTGGATCGGCGGAATTTCTCGATGAGTTCCAATTCGGGCAAAATGACGCCGAAAATCGCATCTCCGACGCATCGGTGAGCGGCTCCCTTCGCGTCGTCACGCCGCGTCTCGGATTCGGGCGGCTCGTGTTCGATGCGAGCGCGTACAACCGCTACCGAAATTATTTGAACGAGCACGTCTATCTCGGCGGCGACTCACGCCTTCGCGGTTACCCGACGCAGTTCGAATTCGGAAAAGACTTCGTCGTCTCGAACCTCGAATTTCGATCGAAGAGCGTCGGCATTCTCGGCTGTCAGATCGGCGGCGCGCTTTTCTACGACGTGGGCAGCGCGTTCGACGGCTTCGATCATCTTCGGCCCTACGACGGCGCCGGCTTCGGCCTCCGCGCGCTCTTTCCGCAATTCGATCGTGTCGTCTTCCGCGCCGACGTCGGTTTTCCGCTCGTCCGCCCGTTGCCCGCTATCGATCCAGGTGGCCCGGCGATCGCGCCGATCGCTCTGCAAGTTTCATTTCGACAAGCTTTCCCGATGCCGGACGCCGGCGCCTTGCCGTCCTCGGTCCCGCAGGCGGTCGATGCGTCGGGACAAACGTATTCGGGAACGGTCGCCGTACCGTCAGGGACACCGGGAGCGCTCGGCGTGCTCGGTCAATAGCGCGCGAGGTAATCGCTACGAGATCGTTTGGACGCGCACGCTGCGAATGCCGGCGTTCTGCTCGATCGCGGCGACGAGCTCTGCGACCCCTATTTTTCCGGGGAATCGTGCGTCGAAGACGACGATGGTCGATCGCGTCGTGCCGTCCGTTTTTCGCTCGTATTCGTCGTTCGCGAAGACGACTCCGAGCTTCGCCAGCGACTCGACGATGACCGCAGGCGCCGGCGCTTCGTCGCCGAGCACGACGGAGATGCGCCGCCGGATGACGTCTTTGTCCTCGAAGCGGCGAAGAAGGGTGAGAGCGATGACGCCGAGCCCGGTGGTGAAGACGGCCTCGACGAACATTCCGCAGCCGGCGCAGAGGCCGAGGGCGGTGACGAGCCACAGCGCGGCGGCGGTGGTGAGGCCTTGAATCGTCGCGCCGGTGCGCAAGATCGATCCGCCGGCGAGGAAGCCGATGCCCGACACGACCGACGCCGCGATACGAGAGCTGTCGACGGCGACGAAATCGCCCTCGTGATAATGCTGCATGAACACGAACTGCGTGGAGACCACCATGAAGGTGGCCGACGCCATCGCGACGATGGCGTGCGTGCGAAGTCCGACGGGGCGTTGGTGCCGATCGCGCTCGTAGCCGATGACGCCGCCGAGCGCCGTGCCGACCATGATGCGCTCGAGCAGGACCAAGTGCGAGAGCATGCGCGCACTATGCATCCAGATGACACGTTGGCCATCTATTTGTCACGTTGGGTCGCCGGGCGCGGCCGTCACGCCAAGCGCTTCACTTCGCGATCCTTCTTCTTGCGATGAATGGGCGGCGCGAGATCGCGGAACTCGCGCAGCGTCTCGACTTCGCTATGAGCGTACGAAAACCCTGTTTTTTCCCTGAAAGCGCTGCCGTCCACGACGCACGGATACTTGATGTGACCGAGCGCGCCCGGCGGTAGCTTCGGCAAGCCCGCGCGGCCGAGCGCGAACGCGAAGACGAACTCGGGGAGCGGCAACGTGCGCCGTCCGGTTTTCTTTACGATCACCGACAGCGGCACGGGTTGCGGACCGGCGACGTTGTAGACGCCGCGGAGGCGCGACTTCAGAGCGACCGCGATGGCGGTGACGACGTCGTCCTCGTGCATGAATTGAAAAAGCGGATCGAAGCCGAGGAGGGTGGGCACGATCTCGCCGCGCAAGAAAGACGCGAGCGTGCCGTGCCGCGAAGGCCCGAGCGTGTAACAAAACCGAAGCACTGTGGTCGTGAGGTTCGGAAAACGCCAGAGCGCGGTCGACGCGTAGAGATCGGCGGCGACGAGATCGGAGAGCTCCGGAAACGAAGAGAGGGCCATCGGCGCTTCGTCCTCGGTGTGGAACATCACCGAGTCCGCGCTCGCGCCGTAGAACGTGTGACGACCGACGAAGATGCAATGCTCGACGCCGTACGCGCGAGAGGGATCGAACACGGCGCGCGTGCCGCCGAGATTGATCCGGTAACGCTCTTCGCCGCGCACGGCGAGCGAGGTGACGGTGGCCATGTGAATCACCGCGTCCGGTCTTTTGCGGCGGAATACGTCTTCGGCGGCGCGCTTGCGAATGTCGAATGGATGCACCTCGATGCCGGCCGGCGGATCTTTCCAAGGCCGCGCGTCGACGCCGAAGACCTCGTGACCTTCGCTCGCCAGACGCACGGCGACTTTGCGGCCGATCGCGCCGGAGATTCCAGGGATGAGAATTTTCACGTGGGCTCTCCGCGACGCGCGCGGCGTCCGCGATCGATGAGGCTCGCGACCTCGCGTTTCACTTGGTCGACGTAACCGAAGATGACCTCGTCTTCTTCGCTTCCGGTGCCTTGGAAGACGAGCGGCGCGCCGTAATAGACCTCGAGCTTCACGGGGAGCGGCAACGCGAGACCGTAGGGCGTGATCGGCACGTACGGAACGCCGAGCAAACGTCCGAGCGCGTACGAGTTCATCACCGTGGGCACCGCATCGCCGCCGCCCAAAAATCCGAACGGCACGATCGGCGTGTGCGTTTTGAGCGCGAGCCTCATGAAGCCGCTGCCGTAGTCGACGAGCGAGTAGCGATCTTTCCAGAGCTTCGCGGTGCCACGCGCGCCTTCGGGAAACACCATCCAGAGACGGTCTTCTTCGATGAGGCGAATCGCGTGCTCCGGCAGGCCCGTGAACTGTCCCGTCTTGTTCGACCAGAGCGACGCGAACGGGATCTTGTTGATGAATTTCTCGACCATGCCCTGCGCGAGGCGCGGCGGATTCATCTCGAGAAACGCGGAGCCGATGACCATCGCGCCGTCGATGGCAACGCCACCCGAATGATTGCCGATGAGCATGGCGCGACCGCGGGGCGGAATGTTCCCGATGCCGTGGCACTCCACCGAGAAGTAGTGCCTATAAAAGAAGGCGAGCGCTTCGAACGCGTACCGCAGGTGCGTTTTCGAAATGCCGTAAGGGTCGATCCCGTATTCGTTGAAGGGGAGCTCGAGCTGCTCTACGCGAGTGGCGATCGTGTCGTCCAAACTCCCGGCATGATACATCTTGGGCCTTGGCCAAGAGCGGCAAGATCATCAAAGGCAAGTGGCGTATCGATGCCCGCCTGGGGGCCGGTGCGACGGCGACGGTGTACGCCGCTACGCACCGGAACGGATACCGCGTGGCGATCAAGATGCTGCACCTCGATCTCTCGCGTGACGTCGAGATCCGCCAGCGCTTCCTCAGAGAAGGCTACGTCGCGAACACGATACAGCACAAAGGCATCGTTCGCGTGCTCGACGACGACGTCACCGAAGACGGCCAAGTCTTTCTCGTCCTCGAGCTTTTGGAAGGCGAATCGCTCGCGACGATGCTCACGAAGAACGGCGGGCGGCTGCCGTGGATGATGGTCGCCGAGAAGATGGTCGATCTTCTCGACGTGCTCTCGACCGCGCACGCACAAGGTGTCGTCCATCGCGACATCAA
>JAICXU010001110.1 GCA_025934595.1 Polyangiaceae bacterium
ACGACGACCGCGCCGATCGATCCGTCGACGCTGCCGACCATGGCCGAGAGCGTGACGCTGCAGTCGAGCGTGTTGCTGGTGAGCGTGGAAAGAGATTCGCCGGATTACCTGAAGCCCTACCCGCTGACGGTGACGTTCGATGTGGACGGCGGGCCGTTCGGCGCGCCGAATTTACTCGCGATGTTGCCGCTGCAAGGCACGCCGTTGCGACCGAAGGAGCGTTACGCGGCCGTCGTTCGACGCGAAGCCGGCGTCGCGCAATCGCGTGAAATGGCGCAAATCGCAGCCAATCAGCGCCCGGGCACTCTGCCCGCCAAGTCATTCGAGGAGTACACGAGCGCGCTCGCCGCGCTGCGCGAGCTCGGGATCGCGGGGAGCGACGTCGCCGGGCTCTCCGTCTTCACGACGGGCGACCCGACGGCAGATTTGACACGCGTCATCCAAGCGATGCTCGCCTTGCCGCCTCCGGCGCCGCTCGCCGCGTTTCATCGGACGGATCTGTTCGACGATTTTTGCGTGTATTCTACAACCATTGGAATGCCCGATTATCAATCCGGCGATCCGCCCTTCACGGACACGGGCGGCGACTGGAAATTCGATGCGGCGGGGCCGATCCTGCAGCGCACCGAAACGTCGAATTTCGTCGTGACGATCCCGCGCTCGCCGATGCCGCCGGCCGGATATCCGATGACGGTGTTCGTCCGCACGGGCGGCGGAGGCGATCGTCCGCTCGTCGATCGCGGGCCGCAAGCGATGACGGGCGGGCCACCGATCGCGCCGGGAACCGGGCCTGCTCTCTATTTCGCGAAGGCCGGATTCGCGGGCGCGAGCGTGGACGGTCCGCTCGGCGGCTTGCGCAATACGACGGGCGAAAACGAGGACTTTACGATCTTCAACGTGTTCAATCCCGCCGCGCTGCGCGACAGCGTGCGTGAGTCGGCGGCCGAGCTCGTGCTCTTCGCGCACGTCTTGGCGAATACGACGATGGATGTTTCGGATTGCCCGGGCGCGACGGGCCCGGCGAAGTTCGACACGTCACATTTCGCGATCATGGGGCATTCGATGGGCGCGACGATCGCGCCGCTCGCCGTCGCGAACGAGCCGCTCTTCCAAAATGTGATCTTGAGCGGCGCGGGAGCGAGCTGGATCGAGAACGTCGTCTACAAGCAGCAGCCGCTCGACGTGAAGCCGGCGATCGAGCTCCTCCTCGGCTATGCGCAGCTCCATCGCGCGCTCACGGAGACCGATCCCGTGCTGTCGCTCTTTCAGTGGGCGGCGGAGAGCGCCGATCCTCTCGTCTATACGCGGCGCATCGTGCGCGAGCCGGATGCAGGCGCGGGCGTGCGCAACGTGCTCATGGAGCAAGGGATCGTCGATCACTACATCATGCCGCCGATCGCGAATGCGATGAGCCTCTCGCTCGGCCTCGATCTCGCGGGTACGCCGCTCGACTCGGCGACGCCGGAGATCGCGAATCTTCCTTCGCTCGAGAGTCTCTTGGTGTACTCGGGCGGAACGCAAGTCCCGTTGCCCGTGAGCTCGACGGCGTCGCACGAGCAATCGTTCACCACTGACGTCGTCGTGCAGCATCCGGCCGACGGCATCGAGGACG
>JAICXU010000834.1 GCA_025934595.1 Polyangiaceae bacterium
GCGAGCGCCCACGCGGCCGCGATTCCGCCGAAAAGGAGTCGGAATGCGACGCGAGCACGTCTCAACATCGCAAAAAATATATCACACGGGCGAGCCCCACAAAAACGCCCTCGCGGCACGCTCTTGTTGGAGAATGGACGGACCGTGCAAGCTCCCGCGTCCTCCTCGAATCCTGGCTACTTCGGACCTTACGGCGGACGGTTCGTCGCCGAGACCCTCGTCGCGGCGCTCGACGAGCTCACGGCCGCCGTCGACTCGATCGTGCACGGGAAAGAATTTCAAAAAGAATGGCGCGATCTTCTCGCGAACTACGTCGGGCGGCCCACGCCGCTCAGCGAAGCGACGCGGCTCGCGCGCGCGATTGATCCCGAATCGAAGCTGATTTCGCGGCTCTTTTTGAAACGCGAAGATCTCTGTCACACGGGCGCGCACAAGATCAACAACGCGCTCGGCCAAGTCTTGCTCGCGAAAAAAATGGGCAAGAAGCGCGTCATCGCGGAGACCGGCGCCGGACAACACGGCGTCGCCACTGCCACCGCGTGCGCGCTCTTCGACGTGCCGTGCGAAATCTATATGGGCGCGGAGGACGTTTTGCGACAAGCGCCCAACGTCGAACGGATGGCTCTCTTCGGCGCGCGCGTCATCGCCGTGACCGACGGATCGCGCACGTTGAAAGACGCGATGAACTCGGCGATTCGCGATTGGGTCACGAACGTCAAGGACACCTATTACTGCATCGGCAGCGCCGCGGGGCCCCATCCCTATCCTTCGCTCGTCGCCGAATTGCAGACCGTCATCGGCGAAGAAGCGCGCGCGCAAATCATCGATCGCACGGGCGGATTGCCCGACGCGGTCGTCGCGTGCGTCGGCGGTGGATCGAACGCGATCGGAATTTTTCGCGGGTTCATGAAAGACGAATCGGTCGCGCTCTACGGCGTCGAAGCGGCGGGGGAAGGCTTGAATTCGACGAGGCACGCCGCGACGCTCACGAAAGGCCGCGTCGGCGTCCTTCATGGATCGAAGAGCTACGTGCTCTGCGACGACGGCGGACAGATCACCGAAGCGCATTCGGTGAGCGCCGGTCTCGATTATCCCGGCGTCGGTCCGGAGCACGCGTGGCTCAAAGACACCGGCCGCGCGCGTTACATCAGCGCGACGGATCAAGAAGCGCTCGCCGCCGCGCAGCTCGTCGCGCAGACCGAAGGCATCTTGCCCGCGCTCGAGACCTCGCATCCGTTCGCGAAGCTGACAGACGTCGCGACCGAGCTCGCGGCGAAAAAAGCAGGCCCGAAGACCCTTCTTTTGTGCTGCTCGGGCCGCGGCGACAAAGATCTCGAGACGCTCATGCGCGCGCGCGAGGAACGCGCGTGACGACGCTTCATTGCGTCTACTGCAGCGCGGCGCTGCCCACGAACGCGCTCCTCTGCAGCGGATGTCATTCACCCGTGCCGCGCATTCGTTGTTTCGCTTGCCAGCGCGAGTCGGTGGCCGGCACTCCGCAATGCGTCTGCGGCGCGCGGCTCGACGCGCCCATCCCCGATTTCGCGCCATGCCCGCGCTGTCGCAGCATTCCTTCGAAGCTCGCGCGCCGCGCCATCACGTCCGAATGTACGACGCTCGAGTGCCGCATCTGCGGTGGGGTCATGATCGATCCGCGCAATTGGAGCGCGATGATGGACGACCTCGCCGCGGGAAACGAACGGCCCTACGCGGGCGTCGGCGAATGGACCGGCAAACCGCTCCCGCTCGCCGAAATGATCGCGATGCTCGCGTGCCCCGGATGCAAACGCGAGATGGATCGCATGGCATTCGCGGGGCGATCCAAAGTGTCGCTGGATGTGTGCACTCTACACGGACTTTGGTTCGACGGCGGTGAGCTCGCGAAGGTCCTCGACATCGTGCGCTACCAAAACACGCACGGCGGCGAGCTTCCGCCGCCATCGGGACATGACGTGAATCAGCTCCTCACGACGCAGGAACGCCGCGCAAAGGTCCTCGAGTCGATGGGCATCGCCGACCCGGAATTCGCGATGCATCGCGCGCCGATCAAGGTGCGACAGAGCTTCGATGCCAATCGCGTCGCGGGACGAATTGCGTTCGTCGCGGGCGGCCTCGAGGGAGTTGCGGCGTACGGCGTGCTGCGCGCGGTCGCGCACGGCGGCGCGAAGGCATTCGAGTGGGCGCTCGAACAATCACGTCCCGAAGACGAGGATCAAAGCTCCGTCGCGCATGACGGACGTGAGCTGCCGAGGCTTCGCTGTCTTTATTGCGGCGCCTCGCACAAAGAATCCGACACCCAATGTGGCGTTTGTCTGAGCCCCATCGCGCGCATCATGTGCA
>JAICXU010000398.1 GCA_025934595.1 Polyangiaceae bacterium
GACCAACGCCGGCGTCGGGTCGCTCGCGCGCTGAGCGAATGCGGTTTGTGCGAAGGACGGGAGTTGAACCCGTACAGGAGTAACCCCGCCAGAACCTGAATCTGGTGCGTCTGCCAATTCCGCCACCTTCGCGAGTGACAATCCGCCCATAACATACTTCGGTTCGGCTCTTGCAACCAATCAATGCGAGCTGAGAAGGGCGGCTCCGCGTGTTTCGTGTGTCGTGGGCTTGCCCGTCGATCGTTCGTTGTAGAAGGATGGCTGTGAACGAAGATTCCGCCTCGTACGTCGAACGGCGGAACACACCTTAAGTCTCGGAGGAGGATTCTATGAAGGCAGTTTGGCTCGGGCTCGGTACGTCACTCGCGGTCGCTCTCCTTGCGTGCTCGTCGACGGACGACTCGGACAAATTTCCCGACACGGCGTCGTTCTGCAATCAGTACGCGACCGAGCTCTGTCAGGTCGCTTCGCGATGCGCCGCGCCACCGGCGACGTGCCAGAGCACGCAGCAGAGCGCGTGTCAGCAATTTGCGACCGCCAACACGACGGGCACGCGCAAGTACACGCCTGGCAATGCGCAAGCGTGCATCGACAAAGTGCACGACGTCTACGGAGGCGCGAACGGTGGCAGCGCGATCACGCCGCAGCAAATGAGCGACATCAACGACGTGTGCTCGCGTGTCTTCTCCGGAACCGTCGACAAGGGCGGAGCATGCTCGACGAGCTACGACTGCTCGAACGGACGCATTTGCGACAAGAGCGTCTGCGCCGATCAGAGCACGAAAAACCAAGGTGACTTCTGCGGCAACCCCGGCGAGACGTGCGCGTCCGGATCGTATTGCACGGCGGCCGGTGGCGGCATGCAGTGCGTCGCCGACGGTCAACAAGGCGCCGCGTGTGGCGTGAACCTCGCGCCGTGCGCTCCGACTCTGCGCTGCGACAACACCTGCGGCCCGCGCTTCCAAGCCGGGTCCCCTTGCGCATCGAACGACGATTGCGATCCGAGCGCGCCGTATTGTGATCCGAACATCGGCAACAAATGCGATCTCGGCGAAACGTTCGCGGCAGGTGCGCCCGCGTGCAAAGACTTCGGCGGCTGATCTCGACGCGAGCCGCGCGCCGGTGCGCGATCCTGCTTTAAAACAAGCTCATTTGCACGCGGCGTAGCCGATGATGATCCCCAGGATCGTCAGCGCCGCGGCGACCGCGCAGCCGATGCCGACGATGTTCGTGAGCGACGCGCCGCTCTCCGATGCCGCGGCGAGCGCGCTGTCTTGGCGGAGCATCGCTTCGCCTTGCGCGAGCGAGACGACGGCGTTCGCGGGGAGATCTTGTCGCGTGCCGTCGACGCGCACGCCGAGCTGCACGCGACGTTTTTCCGGCGCGCCGTCGCCGTCGAGATCGGCCTCTCGCATCACCCAAATGCACACGCCGCATCGCCGGCAAACGTTCGACGGATCTTCACGCGGCGTCGGCGCGCCGCAGCCGGGACATCCCGCGGTGGGCTCGGTGTTGTCGTCGATGATCGTGACGCGATACTCGAGCGCCATTCCCGCGCTCGCGACATGCGCCCAGGGCTCCGGCCACTGATCGACGAGGAGAGCGGCCGCGGTTCCGCGCACGGGCTCTTTGCAATGTGGACATGGAAGCGCGAGCTCGGCTTTCGACGAAAGAACGAGCGGCGACGCGCAACGTGAGCACGCGCCGATCGCGACGCCGGGAGCGCCACGCATCATCGCCGCGCGTGCGGCGCGAATCCATTGCAAGAGACGCGCGGGCGTGAAGGCGACGTCGAAGAGCGCGGGCTGACCGTCCGCCGAAATCGTGACGACGTTCGTGAGGCGACACTGCGGGCATGACACCGTGATCGGCACCGGCGGCGGATCGCCGAGCGGCTTCGTGCACGATGGACAGCGCGGTCGTAGGAGAGGCATGAAATCAAAAAAAAAGGTCGCGCCCTTTCGAGCGCGACCCGATTCTATTCCATCGACGGCGTGATCAGTGTTTGGCGCTGGCCGACGCTGCAGCCTTCGCGCTTCCCGCCGGTGCTGCGCTTGCTGCGCCGCTCGCGGCCGCTCCCGGCGCGAGGCCGTTCGCGCCCGGAACCGCCGGCAGGTCGCCCTGCTGCTTGCCGTCGATCTCTTGCACGTGGAATTCCGTGCGGCGATTGAGCGCCTTGTTGGCCGGCGTGTCGTTCGGCGCGACCGGGCGGGTCATGCCGTAGCCGACGCCGACGAGACGGCTCGCGTCGATGCCCTTGCTCGTCAGGTATTTCACGACGGAGTCAGCGCGATCTTGCGAGAGCTTGAGGTTGTGCACGGGCGAGCCGCTGTTGTCCGTGTGGCCCTCGATGCGGAGCTTCGTGACCGACTTGTTCTCCGTGAGGAACTTCTGGAGCTCGCTCAAGATGTCCGTCGTCTGCGCGGTTTGCTTGAGCGTCGCCTTGTCGACGTCGAACTCGAGCTCGCCCGGGATCTTCACGCGCGTGCCTTCGATCTTCGCCTTGCCGGTCGCCATGATCTTCGGCTTGACGGGCTCGGGCGGCGGCGGCGGCGCGGGCGGCGGGCCTGCATCGACGACCGGCGGCGGCGCCGGCGGCGGAGGCGGCGGGGGAGGCGTTTGCGCGCCGGTGCCTGCTTCCGCATGGCAGCTGCAACCGTTGAATGAAAACGCCATGCCGAGCGCGGCTACGGCGAACATCGGGGCAAGGAATTTACGAATCATTCGAAAGTGCCTCCTCAATCATGAGCATCAGCGTGTTGCGAAGTTGGTCTGCGCGCCGCCCTCCCGACAGCAAAAAAAACTGGAGCCACGTTCCGGGAAGCGGCGGCGGCATGTGCCCCGGACGCGCGAGAGGCTAATGGGTCTCTTCTGGAATGGGAAGAGCCATGTGACGCAGCCCGCCGGCGTTCGATTCAATGCTTTAATGCCGGGAGATGGGCGAAGACGCGATTTCGAAGAACAGCGTTTCGCGCCTGCGCGCCGTGATTGACGCGCGAATTGCGCCGCATCCGACGGGGCCGGCCGACGACGGGATGGCCGCGGGGCGCCTGCACGCGCACGAGCTCGATGCCCTTCTTTCGAAAAGCTTTACGAAGGCGGTCGCGTCGGCTCGGAAGGGAAAGCGCCTCGAGGCCGCCCTCGTCGCGGTCGGGAGCTATGGGAGAGGCGCCGTCGCGCTCCGAAGCGACGTCGACGTGCGCATTTTGGTGCGCCAGAAGAACGACGCCGCGAACGCGTTCGCCGACGCGTTTCTCTATCCGCTCTGGGACGCAGGGCTCACCGTCGGTCATCAAGTCGTGACACCCGACGAGGCGCTCGATTTGGCGAAGACCGATCTGGCGAGCGCGACGACGCTGCTCGATCTGCGGCAAGTCGCCGGCGACGAAAACATCGTGCGCGATCTCGAGAGCCGCGCGTGGGGAGGCATCTTCGCCGAGGGCGCGCTTTCCGATTTCGTGGACCGGCTCGAGATGGAGGTCGCGCAACGTCACGAGCGCTTCGGTGGCTCGGTGTACTTGCTCGAGCCGGACGTGAAGAACGGCGCGGGCGGCGTGCGCGATCTCGACGTCGCACGATGGGCGGTGCGCGCGCGTTTTCGCGCCGGCGACGACGATCGCGCGGCCGCGTGGAACGATCTCGTGCGGCTCGGTGTGCTCGTCGCGCGTGAAGCTCGCGAGATCGAGCAAGCCGAGGAGTTTTTGTGGCGAGTACGAAATCGCCTTCATTTCATGGCCAAACGGCGATCGGACCGGCTCACGTTCGACGCGCAAGAAGCGATCGCGGAGGCGATGGGTCTCGTCGAGGGAGACGTGAACTCACCGGATGCACGTGCGGCGGGCGCCGAGCGGTTGATGCAAAAATATTACGTGCGCGCTCGTGAGGTGACGCGCGCGCGAGAGCGGCTTCTCGTGCGCGCGAGGCCGCCGAAGCGGCGGGGCAAGCCCGTCGAGCACGAGCTCGAAGGCGGCATCAAGATGTTCGACGGTCACGTGACGTTTTTGGCGCCGGGAGATCTCGCGATCGATCCCGCGCTCGCGTTTCGACTCTATGACGCGTGCGTGCGTCACGATGCACCCGTGCTCGCATTCGCGCGTGACGCGGTGGCGCGGGCCGCGAGCGAGCCCGCGTGGTGCGAGAAGCTTCGTGCGAGCGAAGAAGCGGCGCGTCTCTTCGTCGAGCTCGTGTGCACGGTGCAAGAAGCACGAACGAAGCGCGGCTCGATGGTGGGCGAGCTGCACGACGTCGGCCTTCTCCTCGCGATGATCCCGGAGTTTTCGCCGGTCACCGGGCGCGTGCATCACGACGTCTATCACGTGTACACGGTCGACGTTCACAGCGTGGCCGCCGTCGATTGCCTCCGCGCCATCTGTCGCGGCGACCTCGCGCACGAGCGGCCGCTCGCGTCGCGCCTCGCGGCGGAGCTCGCGCGGCCGATTCCGCTCTTCGTCGCGACGCTCCTTCACGACGTGGGC
>JAICXU010000578.1 GCA_025934595.1 Polyangiaceae bacterium
ATCACGTTCTCGCGCAGGATTTTTCCGATGACGTGCTCGGAGATCCCGGCCTCGAGGAGCGCGTCGGTGAGGAGCGGAAGACCGACCGGATCTTTCAGCTCGTACGTCGGTACGATGAAGCCGTCCCAATCGCTTCCGAGCGCGGGCACGTCCTCGCCGACGACGTCCAAAATGTGCTTGAAGTGGGCAACGACCGCGGGAAGGCCGACGGCGCCGAGAAATTTCGGACAGAAAATCACGCCGACGACGCCGCCTTTTTCGGCCACCGCCCGCAGCTGATCGTCGCCGATGTTGCGCCAATGCTCGAACGCGCCGAGCACGCCGGTGTGGCTCACGATCGGCGGTTTTTTCGCCATCGCGCACGCGTCCAAAAATCCTCTTCGATTGATGTGCGCGAGATCGACGATGACGCCCTTGTCTTCGCAGCGCACGACGAGCTCTTTCCCGAACGCGGTGAGCCCTTGCGAGTCGTCTTTGCCGCGGCCATACGCGGGAAATGCCGCGTGATTCGCGCTGAAATGCGAGATGCCGAGATAGCGCACGCCGCGCTTCGCGAACGCATCGAGGCGATCGAGGCTTCCTTCCAAGGCATGCGCGCCTTCGATGCCGAGGAGCGCGCCGATCGCGCCGTCTCGTTCGCACGCGTCGATCTCCGCCGCCGTCTTCACCAAGCGAAGCGCGGAAGGAGCGCGCGCGATCGCGGCCTCGAGCGCGTCGATCTGCTCGTCGATGACCCGCGCGAGCCCCTGCGAATGTTTCGTGATCGGCAACGACACGAGGCCGAAGAACTGCGCGCCCATGCCGCCTTCGCGCATGCGCGGCAAATCCACGTGGCCGCCGATCGCGCCTTTCGGCAGCGGCGCTTCGTGTCGCTTGTGAAGATCGTAGCTGACCCAACGCGCCCACATGAGCGTGTCGGCGTGCAGATCGATCGCAGGATGAGCGGCATGGAGCGCGTGCGCCTCGGGAGAGCCGAGCATCGCGAAAGGTCTACCATGCTGCTAATCTCCTCGCCCTCATGTCTCGTCCTCTCGTCTTCGAAAGCGTGCTCGATCTGATCGGGTCGACTCCGCTCGTGAGGCTCCGTCTCGAAGGCGGAGAGCGCGAAATCGAGGGAAAAAATCGGGCGAACGTGTGGGCCAAGCTCGAGAACGCGAACCCCGGCGGATCGGTGAAGGATCGCATCGCGCTCGCGATGATCGAAGCGGCGGAAAAGAGCGGCGCGCTCTTGCCGGGCGGCGTGGTCATCGAGCCGACGAGCGGCAACACCGGCATCGGCCTCGCGATCGTGTGCGCGGTCAAAGGCTATCGCTGCATTCTCACGATGCCCGAGAGTATGAGTCTCGAGCGACGCCAGCTGCTCGAAGCGTTCGGCGCGGAGATCGTGCTGACGTCGGGCGAGCGACAAATGGAAGGCGCGGTCATGAAGGCGCGCGAGATCGCGGCGGCGACACCGGGCGCGTTCTTGCCGCAGCAATTCGACAATCCCGCGAACCCGAAGGCGCATGCCGATCGCACCGCGCGCGAAATCCTCGATGCGATGGACACCGAAAAAATCGACGCGTTCGTCGCGACGGTGGGCACGGGCGGAACGATCAGCGGCATCGGCCGATCGCTCAAGACGGCTGAAAATAAGGGTGTTCGCGTGATCGCAGTCGAGCCCGATGCGTGCGCGACGATTTCACGCGGCGAGCGTGGGCCCACGAAAATCCAGGGGCTCGCGGCCGGCTTCGTCCCGAGGAACTACGACGCGTCGGTCGTCGACGAGGTGCGCACGGTGACGGACGCCGATGCATGGCGGCGCAAAGTCGAGCTCGCGCACGGGGAGGGCTTGCTCGTCGGAATCAGCTCCGGCGCGGCGGTGCACGTCGCGCTCGAAGTCGCGCGCGAGCTCGGTCCCGGAAAAAACGTCGTCACCGTGCTCCCCGACACCGGCGAGCGTTATTTCTCGCTCGAGGAATTTTTCCTCGATGTGGCGCCCGTCCCGATGGCCGTCGACGGAAAAGAAGGTTAAAAAGGTGGCCATGGAAACGACCGTCCGAATCCCCGCCGCGCTTCGCACGCTCACCGGCGGAAAAGACGAGGTGCAAGCCGCAGGCTCGACGCTCGGCGAGCTCATCGAAGATCTCGAAAAACGTCATCCGGGCATGAAAGAGCGCCTCCTCGACGCGAAAGGCGTTCGTCGCTTCATCAACATTTACGTCGGCGAGGAAGACGCGCGTTTCCTGCAGGGCTTGTCGACGCCGTTGAAAGGCGAGTCCATCAGCATCGTTCCGGCCATCGCCGGCGGCTGACGCTCGCCGATGCAAGCGCCCTCGCTGCGACGCCTCGACTCGATCGTCGAGGCGGTCGGGAATACGCCGCTCGTGCGCCTGCAGAAGGTCGCGGCGCACGTCCCCGAAATCGAGATCTACGCGAAGCTCGAGTTCTGCAATCCGGGAGGCAGCGTGAAAGATCGCGCCGCGCTTCGCATGATCCAGGACGCGCTCGCGGACGGGCGGCTTTCACGCGACAAGATCTTGATCGACTCGACGAGCGGAAATACCGGCGTCGCGTATTCGCTCTTCGGTGCGGCGCTCGGGATCAAGGTGCATCTCGTGATGCCTTCGAACGTATCGAAGGCGCGCAAGGACATCGCGAAAGCGTTCGGCACCGAAATCATCTACTCGGATCCGCTCGAAGGATCCGACGGCGCGATCCGCGACGTCCGTAAAATCGTCGAGGCCGATCCGAATCGTTATTTTTATCCGGACCAATATTCGAATCCGTCGAATCCGCTCGCGCATTATCTCGGCACCGGAAAAGAAATCCTCGATGCCGTCGGTGATCGCATCACGCATTTCGTCGCGGGGCTCGGAACGACGGGCACGATGATGGGCACGACGCGCAGGCTCCACGAGCACGTGCGACCGAGCGGCGAAAAAATTCGCTGCATCGCCGTGCAACCGAACGAGGCCATGCACGGTCTCGAAGGTTTGAAGCACCTCGCGTCGAGCTTGATCCCGCCGATTTACGATGAACGCGTTCCCGACGAGACGATGTTCGTCTCGACCGAGGACGGGTGGGACATGGCCGACGTGCTCGCGCAAAAAGAAGGGCTCCATGTCGGGCACTCGTCGGGCGCGCACGTCCACGCCGCCATCCGCGTCGCCGAAGAGCTCACGAAAAAGCAGCAGAAGGGATGCATCGTCGTCATCGTTTGCGATCGCGGCGACCGCTATTTCGCACCCATGGCTTGGGAGAAGAAGTACCTTTGGTAAGGGGTACGCTCGGTTACGCTAGATGCAGAACGCACACGATCCGGCCATTTTTCCCTGGATTCTTGGCTCGCTTCGCATTTCTCGCGCCGCGCTCGATCGGGTATGGGCCGAGGCACGCGCGGCCTATTTGCGCGACGAAGAGAGCTGCGGGCTCATCGCCGGCCCCGCGGCCGACGCGCTCCTCGCCGACGACGTCGTGCCGAT
>JAICXU010001043.1 GCA_025934595.1 Polyangiaceae bacterium
ACGACGCTGACGACCATCGTCGTGTTCGCGCCCCTCGCGCTTCTCGAAGGCGTCGTCGGCGCATTTTTTCGCGCGCTCGCGTTCACGCTCACGTCCGCCGTCGTCGTCTCGCTCGCAGCGGCGCTCGTCCTCGTGCCGCTCGCTGCCGATCGATTTTTGAAGCACGCGCCGGTTCGTCCGCAAGGCTCCCCTCTCGCGCAGCGCTACGCCCGATGGCTCGAGCGCATCGTCGCGCATCCGAAACGGGCCGCCGTCGGTCTCGCGATCGTGATCGGACTGGGCGTCGTCCTCGCGCCGCACGTCGAGCGAGGATTTTTGCCGGAGATGGACGAGGGCGCATTCGTCGTCGATTATTTTTTGCCGGCGGGAACGTCGCTCGCGACGACGGAATCGTTCGCGCGCGACATCGAGCGCGAGCTGAGAGCGACTCCCGAAGTGCGAACGTTCACGCGTCGACTCGGCGCCGAGCTCGGTCCCGCAGCAGCGACGCTGCTCAATCGCGGTGACATCATGGTCGTCCTCGTCCCCGCCAATCGTCGTTCGAAGAACGCAGACGACGTGATCGCGGACGTGCGCGCGCGGCTCGAACGAAAATATCCGGAGGTGCGCGTCGAGTTCGTGCAGGTCCTGCAAGACGTCTTGAACGATCTCGCAGGAAATCCGAGACCGATGGAAGTGAAGGTTTTCGGGCCGGATTATGCGAAGGCGCATCGGATCGCGAGCGACATCGTCGGTCGCATCAAGAACGTCCCCGGCCTCGTCGATCTCTATGACGGCAACGAGCGCGCCGCTCCTCAAATGCGGCTCGCGGTGCGACGCGATGCGATCGCGCGACTCGGCGCGACGCCCGACGGCGTGAGCTCGCAGCTCGACACCGCCCTCCTCGGATCGAACGTCGGAGAAATTCGACGATTCGATCGCCTCGTCGGAGTTCGCGTGCGCTATCCCGATCCGATCCGCTTCGATCCGGAGCACGTTCTCCATCTTCCGCTCGCGGCAGGCGATCGCACGACGACGTTCGAGGCCGTCGCCGACGTGCAGAACGACACCGCGCCCTCGCAGCTTTTGCACGAAGCCTTGCAGCCGATGGTCGCCGTGACCGCAGACACCGAGGATCGGGACATCGGATCGATCGCGGACGACGTCGACAAAGCGACGCGCTCGATGACGGTACCGCAGGGCTACCGCATCGTGATGGGCGGCCAAGCGCAGAGCCAGCGCGACACGCTTCGTCAGCTCGAGCTGATTGGTGCTCTCGCGCTCGTCCTCGTCCTCACGATCTTGGCGGCGCAGTTTCGGAGGCTCTCGCTCGCGTGTCTCGTGCTCGCGTCCGTGCCGGTTGCGATCGTCGGCGCGATCGAAGCGCTGCTCGTCGCGCGCATTCCGCTGAACGCGTCTTCGCTCATGGGCTGCGTGCTTCTCGTCGGTCTCGTCGTGAAGAACGGAGTGTTGCTCCTCGAAGAAGCCGAGCACGCGCGCGATCGCGGCGAAGAAGCGGCCGTGGCGGTGACGACGGCCGCCTCACGACGCTTGCGACCGATCCTCATGACGACCTTGGCCACGCTCGCCGGCCTCTCTCCACTCGCGCTCGGAATCGGCGCGGGTGCGGAGCTGCAACGGCCGCTCGCGGTCGCCGTCATGGGCGGGCTCGCGATGTCGACGGTCGCGACGCTCGGTTTCTTGCCGCCGCTCGCCGCTCTCGCGTTGCGCAAACGGCTCGATTCGCCGGCGACGTGAGACACCGAAGCGCGGCATCCGGGGCCGCCGC
>JAICXU010000969.1 GCA_025934595.1 Polyangiaceae bacterium
AGTTCGGCTACCAAGGAAACACGATCAGCTTGAAGCCGCTCCTTCAAGGGCTCGGTATGAACGTCGCGTTCACGCCCGCCGCGGATTTTACGGCGATCGCGAAAGATCCTTCGGGTCCCATCTACATCGGCGACGTGCTCCACAAGGCATTCTTGCGCGTCGACGAGAAGGGCACCGAGGCTGCAGCGGCGACCGCCGTCATCGGCGTCGGCACGTCCGCGCATCAAGACGTGAAGACGATCACGGTCGACCATCCGTTCTTCTTCACGATCCGCGACACCGCGACGAACACCGTGCTTTTTGCCGGGCGCGTGCTCGATCCGTCGCAGTGACCTCTGTGACTTCGCCCTTGCAGTGCTAGACTGCGGTCCGTGTCCGACTCTGGAAATTCTCGCTCCGCCAGCGCTGCGCTTCTCGGCGCGGCGCTCGGCGGTCTCCTTTGCGTGTCCACCCAAGCGTGTGGTGGAAGCTCGGTCGAATCCACCGAAGATACGCCGCAGCCTGCGACCGCTTGTCAAACGGGTGTCTCGCCGAACCCGAGCGTCTCGAGCACGACGGTCGTGAATCTCACGAAAGATCAATTCCAAGCGCAGTGCGACGCGCGGCACGGCATCTTCGAAGTGCAACCGGAGTGCGGTGGATCGAACTCGTGCCGTGGCATGTCGTACGACACGAAGACAGCGACGCTCACGGAGCACAACTGCCGCGCCACGAACACCTGCGCGGGTTACAGCTGCGTCATCTGCGACTAGCCTCGACTCGCGAGCCCGATCCAGAAATCATTCTCCACGCTGCGCGCGAGCCAAGCGCGCGCTTTTTCGGGCAACGCCGCGCGCTCCTCGTTCGAGCACGCCGCCTCGAGCATCGCGAGCGCTTCGCGCACCGAGCGTGTCGCCAGCAAATGAAGAAGCTCCGCTTCACGCGCGTCGAGCAGTAGCTGCAGGGTGCCTTCGTCGCGTCGCACGAGCGCCCACGATCGCGGCGCATCGAACGCAGGCGGCATCTCGATTCGCGTCTCGCCCGGCTCGCGCATGATGTGACGCCGAAGCTCCAGGAGCGGTGCGTGCTCCTCCACGAAAGCGACCGCCGGCGATTGCACGAGACGCGAATCGAGCAGGCGCGGCGCCTCCGCCTCGGACGGTCGATAGGTGGGAACGGCGGGAGCGAGGAACACGCGTTGCCACGCGCGATCGATACGAGCGGCCTCGACGAGCACGCGTTTCGCTTCGTCGCTCTCCGCCGCGAGCTCATTTTCCAGAAACGAATCGAAGCCCTCCGTCGCCCGCGCGAGATCCCAATGCGCTGGTGGATTCGCGGCGAGGAATCGCATGATGTGCGCGTTCATGTCCCACGCGCCGAAGAGCCGCATGGTGAGCGGATAGGCCTCGTGGAAAGTCGTGAAGAGACGAAACCAATACTGACGATTGTAGATGGCGAGGCGTTCGCGCTTCGGCGCCGTAGGTCCGTCGGTCGTCATGTTCACGAGCGTGTCGTCGTAAGCGGCCGGAGTCGCCGCGAGCGCGCCCGTCGATCGATCGAGCGGCGTCGTGATCGCGTCGCCGAAGCGGCGCTGAAAATCCGCGAGCCAAGCGGGCGCGATCTTCGTCATGCGCGTGCCTCACGAACGCGATCGAGCTCGGCGAGCATCTCGGGCATTCCCGGGATTTTGTCGTCCCACTCGATCATCGTGGGAAATGGTCCGCCTTTTTTCCATGCACGCGCGTAGAGAGCAAAGACGGCATCGTCGACAGCCGCGTCGTGGGTGTCGACGAGCATGCCGTTCGCCACGCGCGCGTGTCCGGCGAGATGAACCTGCAAGACGCGCGAGAAATCGACCGCGGCAAGATACGCGTCGGGATCGAAGCCGTGATTTTGGCTCGATACGTAGACATTGTTCACGTCGAACAGCCAATGACATCCCGACTCCCGAATGACGGCGGCTTGGAATTCCCACTCCGGCATCGTGGAG
>JAICXU010000673.1 GCA_025934595.1 Polyangiaceae bacterium
AAGGTGAGGTCGAAGGTGAGGTCGAAGGTGAGGTCGAGGTCGAGGTCGAGGTCGAGGTCGAGGTCGAGGTCGACGGTGAGGTCGAAGGCGAAGTCGGCGTCCTGGTTGCTGCTGCTGGCGGCTTCGGATGATCGTCGTTCGTGATGATCGAGGTGGCGTGCGTCGATTGGTAATAGACCGCTGCGCCCACGGCGAGGACCGCGGCGCTCCCGACCACGAATCGCAATCGGTCGGGTTTTGTCGGTGATTTCGTGCTCGCCGCGCGCACCGGAGTTTCGATCGGCGCCGTCGCGATCGTCTCGACCGGTTTGTCTGCCTCGTTCTCGCTCGCGATCTTTGCCTTTCTCGCCAGCTCCTCGAGTTTTTCTTTCGGGATCACGGGCGGCGTCAAGAACGCGAGCTTGCGCGTGCCTGCATCCACGGGCTCGCTCGGAGGCGGCGGCGCCTCCGACAATCTTTTGATCTCCTCGCGCGCCGCGAACGTCGCCGTCTCCGATTCGCCTTCCCGTGACCGCGTGTCCACGCTCGGCAGCTCGGGCTTCGTCGCTCGCTCTTCGCGTGCGATTGCCTTCGCTCTCGTTTCGCGCGCGCGCTCGCCGAGCCCCCTTGCGACGTCGCCGAGATCCACTTCTTGCAAAAACTTTCGAAGCGCCCGTCCGAGATCGTCCGCGTCCTGTTGCCTTTCGGCCGGATCGAGCGACATCGCGCGCGAAATGGGATCGTCGAGCGTCAGAAGACGGATATCGGCGTCGCTCGGCTTCGGATGCTTCTCGCGCATCGCGGCTTCGGACTCCTCGGGAGTTTTGCGGCGAAACGGCGCTTGCCCGCTCCACGCCTCCATGAGGAGCACGGCGAGCGCAAAGAGATCGGTGGGTGGCCCGAGCTCTCGTCCCGCCATTTGCTCCGGCGGCATGTGACCGGGCGATCCGAAGACTTGCTTGTCACGCACCGACGGATCGCGCGCGGCCACGGCGCGTGCGGCGATGCCGAAGTCGATGAGCTTCACTTGTCCTTCTTCGTCGATCATCACGTTGCGCGGTGTGATGTCGCGATGGACGACTTGCATCCGACGATGCGCGTAGTCGAGCGCGCGACAAATCTCGACGCCGAGGTACGCGCCTTCTTCAGGCGTCAGCTTTTTCTTGGTCTTCTCGTCGCGCAAAAGCTCGGCGACGCTCACGCCTTCGACGAGCTCCATCGCCAAAAAATACGTGCCGCGCTCTACACCGAGCTCGTACACGGGTACGATGTTCGGGTGGCTCAGGGCGACGGTGGTCTTCGCTTCTTCGACGAAACGACGCACGAAGTCATCGTCCTGCGCGAGGTCGTCTCGGATCTGTTTCACGACGAGCTTCTTCTCGAATCCGCCGGCGCCGCGGAGGGTCGCGAGGAGCACGCGCGCCATGCCGCCGCGCGCCAGCTCGCGTTCGAGCACGTACTTGCCGAAGACTTGCGGATACATGACGCGAGCGCTCTCGATGAAGAATAGCAGGGTCATGCTCTCCGGCCGATTTCCTCGCCGCACGCTGAAATGCCTATTTTTAGGCTCGATCGTGAGCGTGTCGCTCGCGTGCGTCGTCGGATGCACGAAGGACACGGTGATCGATCGACGCACCGTCACGCTCTACACGTTCGCCGCGAGCACGACGCAGCCTTCGTGCAATGCACCGACGACGGCCTATGCGCTCTACGAAGCATCGGGAGACTTCGAGCCCGATCCGTCCGCGCCTCCGCAATCGGGCGTGAAGCTCGACGCCGTCTCGCCCGAGCTCGACGCGCTTCCGAGCGACACGAAGCAGCTCTTCGTCGACGTCACGTCCGGCACCTCCCGCTGGCGCGCGTTCGGCAGCGTCGCTTCGAGCGGCGACCTCGGTGTTCTTTTGTGGCCCTCGGGTCACGAGTGCTCGCTGTCGTCCACGGTCGACGCGCGCTCCGGCGCTGCCGTCACCGCGTACGACGATCGCCACGTCCTCGTCACCGGGGGCGCCGGGCTACCGAGCTTCGTCGCCGATCTCTCGAACGGCTCGATCACGTCACTCGGCGGAAGCGACATCATCGCTCCGCGCACGAACGCAACCGCCACCGCTTACCCGAACGGCGTCGTCGTCGTCGGCGGCGAATCTGGAAATCAAATCGTGCCGACGGCGGAGTTCTTCGACGCGCAAAGCACCTCGTTTTCCGCGAGCCCCGTCGCTCTCACGTTTCCGCGCACGCATCACGGAGCGGCGACGCTGCGGAACGGAAATGTCGTCGTCGTGGGTGGCGCGTCGGCGAGTGGACTTTATTCGTCGCTCGAGGTCGTCGACACCGCAGCGCGAAAGGAGCTGCCCCTCGGCGCGTTTGCGTCTCTCGAAACCGCGCGCAAGGATCCGATCGTGCTCGTCTTGACGTCCGGCGAAATTCTGGTGGCGGGCGGCAAGGACGCAACCGGCACGCCGCTCGGCACGATCGAATGGTTTTCGAGCGACGTGACACAGCACCTCGCCACCGCTTCGATCGACGCATCCGCGCACGAATCCTTCGTAGTGCTTCCCGCGGGAGGCGCGCTCGGTGTGGTCTCTCCGGCCTCGGGTCCGGCGACGGTGTGGCTCGTTCGTCCGGATCACACGGTAGAACAAGCGCCGTCGATCGCAAGCGTACCCTCCAATGCAGCCGTTCAATTGTTTTCAGGAGCCGATGGATCTCCCATGCTCTGGACCGGTACCTCATGGTTTCGATGGTCGCCATGGACCGGTGCATTCGTTCCCTTCGTGGAGACCGAAACCACCGGTGGCTCGAGCGCGGGCGGCCCTCCTAGTGACGCCACGCTTTCGACGATCGCGAGCCCCGACGCCGGCCTCGCGTTGTGGCTCGACGACTCGGGACTTCTGACGGGCCTGCGTTTCGACGCGCGCGGCCCGTACTCGACCGACGTGAAGGCGCTGCTCACGACCGACACCCAATCGATCGCGCCGGACCGTTTGCCGGGGCCGTCGCTGTCGTTCGAC
>JAICXU010000949.1 GCA_025934595.1 Polyangiaceae bacterium
CCTCGGACGCGCCGGCTTCGAGCATGCGCCTCGCGTGCGCGAGAGCGAGCGGCACGCCGCGACAGACGAGGAGGCCCTTCGGTCCGCCGATCCGCCGGCCACGACCTGCGGCGAGCACGATGCCGATCATCCGAGCGCACCGGATCGGGCGAGCGGCAGCTCGCGAACGCGTTTGCCGGTGAGCGCGAAGACGGCATTCGTGATCGCGGGAGCGACAGGGGGCACGCCCGGCTCGCCGATTCCTCCGGAGCCTTCGTCGTTCTGCACGATGTCGACGTGGATTTCGCGAGGCGCGTCGGCGATTCGCGCGATGCGATAGTCGCGAAAGTTCGATTGCTCGATCGCGCCGTTTTTTGCGGTGATTTGGCTGTAGAACGCGATGCTGGTGCCGAAGACGAACGCGCCTTCGAGCTGCGATCGCACGCGCTCGGGGTTCACGATGATGCCGGCGTCGGCCACCATCCATGCTTCGTCGACCCGGATTTTTCCGGAAGCGTCTCGCACGAGAGCGGCGACGACGCCCACGTACGTGAGAAACGAATGATGAATCGCGAGCCCATAGCCGCGCTTCGAGTCCTGCGCGCGCCGGTCCCAATTCGCGTTTTGCGTGACGCGATCGAGCACGTTCTTCATCCGCGCCGTGTCGATGGGATGCTCGCCGAGCGACGCGCCGTAGTTCGGCACCCTCTTCACGCCGAGCTCGAGCTCGTTCACGTGCCGCGGTGGACCGATCAGCTCGATCCATTGCTGCTTCGTGTCGATCCCGCGTGCGTGCGCGAGCTCGTCGACGAAGCTCGAAACCGAGAAACCGTGATGGATGTTGTGCACGCTCCGAAACCAACCGATGCGCACGTGCGCCGGCGCTTCGCAGGCTTCGACCTGCACGTTGGGAACCGTGAGCGGCAAATCCAAGATTCCTTGTCCGAGCTCGCCGTCGCTGGGGAACGTCTCGTCTTTCTTGAACGTGGAGGGGATGGGCGGAAACGCGATGCGCATGTGAATCGCGGTGATCGCCTTTTTTGCGTCGAGGCTCGCGACCATGCGCTGCGCGGCGACACTGTGGAAGTAGTCGTGTTGGACGTCGTCCTCGCGCGTCCACTGCAAGCGCACGGGCGCCTTCGTCGCGTGCGCGATGAGGGCGGCCTCGACCGCGTAATCCGGCATGGATTTGCGGCCGAACGCGCCGCCGAGCAACGTGACGTGCACCACGACTTTGTCTTCGGCGAGGCCGAGCGCCTTGGCGATCTCGGTGCGAGCTCCCTGCGGATTTTGCGTCGTGACCCAAACCTCGGCCCCCTCGCCATCGACGCGTGCCGTCGCGCAGGGCGGCTCCATCGGGGCATGCGCCAAATGCGGAACGAAGTACTCGGCGTCGAGCGTGCTTGCGGCGTGCGCGATGGCGGCGCCGACGTCTCCCGTTTTCCGCACGACCTTTCCGGGCGCGCCGACCGATCGATGAAGGTCGTCTTTGTATTTCGCCGAATCGTAGACGCCATTTGGTCCGGGATCCCACGTGACGTCGATCGCGGCGCGTCCGCGGAGCGCCGCCCACGTGTTCGTCGCGACGACCGCGAGCCCGCCGAGCGACTGCGCGGCGTACGGCGCGACGGGCGCGGGGATTTCGATGACCGACCTCACACCCGGAATCGCGAGCGCCTTCTTCGCGTCGTAGCGAAGCACGCGACCGCCCACCACCGGCGGATGCAGCATGACCGCGGTGAGCATACCGGGGATTTTTTCGTCGGCGGCGAATCTCGCGCGGCCTGTCACGATGTCGGCGCCGTCCCAGAGCGGAATGGGCGCGTTCGCGTGCGCGAGCTCCGAGCGCTGTCGCAACGTGATCTCTTCGGGCTTCGGCAGTGGCAGCTGCGCAGCGGCCTCGACGAGCGCGGAGAAAGGGAGCGATTTTTTCGTCTTGTCATGCGTGACGTGGCTCGCGCTCGTCGTGCACTCGGACGCATGAACACCCCATTTTTTGGCTGCCGCCGCGATCAGGAGAACGCGCGCGGCCGCGCCGAGACGCCGCAGCTCG
>JAICXU010000371.1 GCA_025934595.1 Polyangiaceae bacterium
GCTGAGCCGTCGTGATTTCGAGCGATCGCGATTCGGAGTCGAGCTTGACGATGCGCGCTGCCGCGCCGATGAAGCTCTCGAGCGTGGAGAGGAAATTGTACGAGTGCGGAAAGGGGGCCGAGTCCCCGTAGAGGTACCTCATCGCCGACTCCACGGTATCACGCGCCGAGCGACGTGGTGCTACCATCCTCGTCGATGATTCCGCTCGTTTCGGCAGCTTGGCTACACGCACGAATGGCGTCGAAAACAGCCGAATTGTGCATCGTCGACGTGCGCTGGTACTTGAGCGGAAAACGCGGTGACGCTGCTTATGAAAGTGGTCACATCCCGGGAGCAGTGTTCGTGGATCTCGATCACGCTCTCGCGTCCGATCCGAAGATCGGTCCGGGCCGGCATCCGCTGCCGGCGCGCGAGACCTTCGAGAACGCCATGCGCGAAGCGGGCGTGCGCGACCCTTCGTTCGTCGTCGCGTACGACGACGCCGGCGGATCGATCGCGGCGAGGCTCTGGTGGCTGCTTCGCCACTTCGGTCATTCCGAAACGGCAGTGCTCGATGGTGGCATCGACGCTTGGAAGAAAGCGGGCTTCGAGATCACGTCCACCGCGCCGCGGATCGCTCGCGGAGATTTTCACGCGAGAGATGCGCACGGCGATTTCGTCGATCACGAAGTAGAGAAGCGCGCGCTCGGCCGCGGCGCCCTCGTGCTCGATGCGCGCGCACGCGAGCGCTATCGCGGCGACGCCGAGCCCGTCGACGCGCGACCTGGTCACGTTCCGGGCGCCGTGAGCGCGCCGTGGAGCGAAAATTTGGAGAACGGAATTTTCGCGTGCCCGGGCGATCTCGCGAAAAAATACGAAGCGCTCGGAGCGACGAAAGACAGGGAAATCATCGCGTATTGTGGATCGGGCGTCACCGCCTGCCATGATCTGCTCGCCCTCGAGCTCGCGGGCATCCACGGCGCGAAGCTCTATGAAGGGAGCTGGAGCGATTGGGCGAAGCGAGACGAGCTTGCCGCCGCCAAGGGCGACGCGCCCGGGAGGTTGTAAAATGCAAATCACGTCGATCGAAGGAAACACGCAGAGGCTCGATGGCGGCGCGATGTTCGGCAATGCGCCGCGTGCGCTCTGGGCGAAATGGGCGGCGCCGGACGAGCAGAATCGCATCTTGCTCGCGTGTCGCGCGATGCTCGTTCGTGATGAAGGTCGCAGCGTGCTCTGCGAAGCGGGCATCGGCGCGTTCTTTGCTCCGAAAATGCGCGAACGATTCGGTGTCGTCGAAAGCGAGCACGTCCTCTTGAAATCTCTCGCGGCGGAAGGCGTCGCGCCGGAGAAGATCGACGTCGTCATCTTGTCGCATTTGCATTTCGATCACGCGGGCGGCCTTCTCACGACCTATCGCGAAGGCGCGCCGCTCGAGCTCGTATTTCCGAATGCTCGTTACGTCGTCGGAGCACGTGCATGGGATCGCGCGAAGCATCCCCACGTTCGCGACCGCGCCTCGTTCATTCCAGAGCTCGTGCCTCTCCTCGAGAAAACGGGACGCGTGGAGCTCGTCTCCGAAGATGCATCGACCCTCGATTCGCTCGGCGATCGCTTTTCCTTCACGCACTCCGAAGGTCACACGCCGGGGTTGATGTTGACGACGGTGAAGCACGCGCGCGGCCCGATCACGTTCTGCGCGGATCTCATCCCGGGTCGCGCGTGGGTGCATGCGCCGATCACGATGGGATACGACCGCTTTCCGGAACGCCTGATCGAAGAAAAAACCGCGCTCCTCGATCGCGCCGTGTCCGAGCATGGCTACCTCTTCTACACGCACGATCCGGAGATCGCTGCGTCGGGCGTCCGAAGAGACGACGCCGGAAAGTTCGTTCCGATCGAGCCCGCCGCACGCGTCACGTGGCCATAACCCAAGCGCTCGATTTCGCGGAAATCGTCGCGCGTTCCGCGCTCTTTCCACACGTCGCGAACAACGTGTGGAAAACCTCTGTCCTACCGTGTGGGTTCGCGGCGAATGGCTCGCTACGCCTCTGGTAAGCTGGTTCTCGTGGGGCACGTCAAGGCGCTCGGTCCGCTTCTCTCGATCCTCGTCGTCACGTCATGTCTTGGCGGCGGTCCCGGCGACTCGAGCGATGCGGGCACGTCGTCTTCGTCGCAAGACGGCGGCGTCGGCGATGGCGCATCGGCGTGCTCGGGGAGCGCGTGCCCCGGTGCGTGTCCAACCGGATTCGCCGATTGCGACAACGACCCGTCCAACGGATGCGAAACGAACATCGCGACCGATGCCGCGAACTGCGGAGCGTGCGGAGCGGCGTGCGGAGCAGCGAATACCAAGGCGCCGCCCACGTGCGACCAAGGCGCGTGCGCATTCTCGTGCAAGCCCGGTTACCTGCATTGCGCGTCGGCGAGCAGCCTCGGCTGCGACACCCACGAGGACGCGAGCAGCTGCGGCGCGTGCGGACACTCGTGCGGTGCGAGCGCGTGTACGTCGTCCTTCGTGTGCGCGCCGGTCGACATCGCGACGGGCCAAAACACGCCGATGGGAATCTCGGTCGACACCGGCAGCATTTATTGGGCGGAATACGGCGCCGACAAAATTCGCCGCGCCGGCCTCGATGACGCGGTTTGCGCCGGAAATGCGTGCGCCGTCCTCGCCGACACGACCGCCGCCGTCGAGTACTTCATCACCGGCGACGTCAAGGCCGCTCGACACAATCCACTCGCGACGTCGAGCGACGGATCAAAGGTGTATTTTACATGTAAAGACACGAGCGGCACCGGGCAGACCGGCGCGCTCTCGGTGTCGGTCGGAGGCGGCGAAGTCGACTTGAGCGGCGGCGGGAGCGGCGCCTCGTATTCGATCCTCGCGGAGAACGGATACGTCTTCTATACGAACCACACGGGCACGGACGGCCTGTCGACTTGGGACGGGGACAAGATTCACACTCCGGATGTCGCCACGACGCAGAGCACGGGCCAGACGCCTGGAGCCGATGCCCTCGCGTCCGACACGGGCCGGCTGTACTTCGCGGACAACGCGAACGGGCTTATTTTCGTGCGAACCGAGAGCGACTTCCCGAACGAGACGTCGAACACCAGCGCGCAGCCGTGCGACATGAACCAAGCCGGCACCTCCCCGATTTGCAGCAAGGTGATCTCCGCTCCCGGCGTGACGCTCGTGGCGGTGGCGAATGGCGTTTTGTTTTGGAGCGACGCCACGTCCCTTCATCGCTACAAGTTTCTCGATCAATCGAGCGCCGTCGTCGCGACGAATCAAAGCATCGTGCTGTTGAAGGCGGATTCGTCCGGCGTCTACTGGGCAAACTCCTCGGACAACTCCTTCCGCATGGCGAAAGCGACGGATGCCACGTGCGATGGCGCCGCGTGCAAGCTCGTCATCGACGGCACGGTGGGGACCACGCCGAGCGGGCTCGCGCTCGATTCGGCGAACATCTACGTGTCGTATTCGGGCAGCGGCCTCGTCGCGAAACGCGTGAAATAGCGCGCGGCTCGTCGCGTGTGCAGGCGGTGCCTAGCTCTGGAGAAGCTGGCGCAGCACGTACTGCAAGATGCCGCCGTGCTGGTAGTAGAGGACCTCTTGCGGCGTGTCGATGCGCACGGTGACTTCGAACTCGCGCACGACGCCGTCGGATCGGCTCGCTTTCACGAGCAGATCGCGGCTGCCGTTCTTCAACACTCTTTCGACCCCGGTGATGTCGTAGATCTCCTCGCCCGTGAGACCGAGCGAGTTCGCGTTGTCGCCGGCGCCGAATTGCAGCGGCAAAATTCCCATGCCGACGAGGTTCGAGCGATGAATGCGCTCGTAGCTCTCCGCGATGACCGCGCGCACGCCGAGGAGCTTCGGCCCTTTCGCCGCCCAGTCGCGCGACGATCCGGAGCCGTATTCTTTTCCAGCGAGCACGACGAGGGGCACGCCCTCCTTTTCGTAACGCACCGATGCGTCGAAGATCGACATCTGATCGCCGCTCGGAAAGTGACGCGTGACACCGCCTTCGGTTCCGGGCGCGAGTTGATTGCGCAGCCGGATGTTCGCGAACGTGCCGCGCACCATGACCTCGTGGTTGCCGCGACGTGATCCGTAGCTGTTGAAGTCTTTCGGCTCGACGCCGTGCTCGACGAGATACTTTCCGGCGGGTCCGTCCTTCTTGATCGAGCCGGCAGGGGAGATGTGGTCGGTGGTGATGCTGTCGCCGAGGAGCGCGAGCACACGCGCGTTCATGACGTCGAGAACGGGCGGCGGCGTCTTGCCCATGTCGACGAAATACGGCGGGTGCTTCACGTACGTCGATTTGTCTTCCCACGAGTAGATGTCGCCCGCGGGCACCTTGAGATTGCGCCAGTTGTCGTCGCCTTTGAACACCTCGGCGTAGACGCGCCGGAACGACTCGCTCGATACGGAGCTCTCGATGGCTTGTCGGATCTCGCCGCGCGAGGGCCAAATGTCCTTCAAAAATACGGGTTTTCCGAATTTGTCCTCGCCGAGGGGCTCGTGTGAGAGATCGATGTCCATGCGACCTGCGAGCGCGTACGCGACGACGAGCGGCGGCGACGCGAGATAGTTCGCGCGCACTTCGGGATGGACGCGTCCTTCGAAGTTGCGATTGCCGGAGAGCACGGCGGCGACCATCAAATTCTTTTCGTCGATCACTTTCGAGATCGGCGGCGGCAGC
>JAICXU010000284.1 GCA_025934595.1 Polyangiaceae bacterium
GATGAGCGCGCCGAACATGGCGAGCGGCACCGACCCGGCAAGCACCACCAGCGGGTCGCGGAACGAATTGAACTGAGCGGCCAGCACCAAGAAGATCAGCAGCACCGCCAAGCCCATGGCCGGGAGGAACTTGCCAGACTCTTGGCGGAGCTGGCGCGACTCACCGGTGTAGTCGGTGCGCGAGCCGGGCGGCATGATCTTCGCTGCCGCTTGTTCTAGGACCTTCAGGCCTTCGTTGACGGAGCGAGGGGCGACGCCGGAGATCTTGACCGCATTCAGCTGCTGGAAGCGGTTGAGCGAACGAGGCTCGACCCCTTCTCGCACGGTGGCGATCGTATCTAGCGGGATGAGCGTACCGTTCGGACCGGTGACGTGGATGTCCGCCAACTGCGTCGGCGTGAGGCGCGCCGTGCGTTCGACCTGCGCGATGACCTTGTAGGCACGGCCGTCGATGCTGAAGCGGTTGATCCAGTTGCCGCCGACCATCGACGCCAAGTCGGCGCCGACCTGCTGCATGCTGAGGCCCATCGACGATGCCTTGTCGTGATCGATGACGATGTCGGTCTTCGCCTGATCGATCTTCACGTCCATGATCGGCGGGAATGCGAAGAGGCCGCTCTTCATCGCGTCATCCGCGATTTCCTGCGCATAGCGAATGAGCTCCTCGTGCGGCGCTGTGCTCGCGATCACGAACTCGACGGGAAAAAATCCCGCGCTCGGCAATGCGCCCGGCAAAAATACCGGCGCGCGAATTCCGGTGATGCCCGACAGCTTCGCGAACGTCTCTTCTTGGATCTGGAAGATGGTTCGTTTTCGCTCGTCCCACGGCTTCACGAGCATGCCGCCGAAGCCGCCGGAGGGCAGCGTGATCTGGAACGACGATTCGAACTCGGGCTCGCTCTTGAAGACGTCGAAGACTTGCTTCGTGTACGTCTCGACTTGCTCGAGCGTGGCGTTCGCGGGCGCGTCGACCGCACCGAACACGACGCCTTGGTCCTCGTTCGGAGCGAGCTCCTTCGGCGCGAATTGGTACATCGGGATCACGAGAAGCGAGAGGACGATCCACACTGCGTAGACGGCGCCGCGCGCATCGAGCGTTCGGGCGAGCGCACGCGAGTAGGCATTCTTGATCGCCTCGAACGCGCGATCGATCGCTTTCACGAGCTTATTTTCCGCGTGATCCTTCGACAGGAGGCGCGACGACATCATCGGCGACAGCGTGAGCGCGACGACGCCCGAGATGAAGACGGCGCCGGCAAGCGTGAACGCGAACTCGCGGAAGAGCGATCCGGTGAGGCCACCCTGGAATCCGATCGGCGCATAGACGGCGGCGAGCGTGATCGTCATCGCGATGAGGGGACCGACGAGCTCGCGGGCTCCGGCGAACGCCGCCTGCATGGGCGTGTGGCCACCGCGTATGTGACGCTCGACGTTCTCGACGACGACGATGGCATCGTCGACGACGAGGCCTACGGCGAGAACGACGGCGAGGAGCGTGAGCAAGTTCAGGGTGAACCCGAAGACCTGCATCAAGAAGACGGCGCCGATGAGCGACACCGGAATCGCGACGAGAGGCACGAGCACGGTGCGGAGCGATCCCAAGAAAAGAAAAATGACGATGATGACGATGAGCACCGTCTCGGCGAGGGTGTGCTCGACCTCGTGGATCGCGTTGTCGATGTACTTCGTGCTGTCGAACGCGATGCTCGCTTCCATGCCGGAGGGGAGCTCGGATTTGACGATCTGCATCTCGTCGCGCACGCGCTTGATGACGTCGAGCGAGTTCGCGGTCGGGAGGACCCACACGCCCATGAAGACGGCGCGCTTGCCCGAAAATCGCACCGCGGAGTCATAGCTGTCGGCGCCGAGCTCGACGTCGGCCACGTCCTCGAGGCGCACCAAAGCCCCATTTTGCTCGCGGATCACGAGCTTCTTGAACTCGTCGACCGACTTCAAGTCCGTATCGGCCGTGACGTTCAGCTGGACGAGCGCGCCCTTGGTTTGTCCGACCGCGGAGAGATAATTGTTCGCGCCGAGCGCTTGGCGAACTTGCGAGGGGCTCACGTTGAGCGCCGCCATCCGATCCGG
Source organism: Polyangiaceae bacterium (assembly GCA_025934595.1). Lineage (GTDB taxonomy): Bacteria > Myxococcota_A > Polyangia > Polyangiales > Polyangiaceae > JAICXU01. Next base: position 2,089 of record JAICXU010000284.1, read on the forward strand.
CTTGAGCCACGCGCGAATCGCGAACGTCCGACCGCCGAGGATCTCGGCACGCTGCACGCCTTCGATGGCGGAGAGGCGCGGCTGGACGACGCGGATCAAATAATCGGTGACCTGATTCTCTTCGAGGATGTTGGATCCAAAGCTCAAATACATCGCCGCGATCTGCGCGTCGGAGGGCTCGATGTTGATCGCCGGCACCTCGGCTTCGGGCGGCAAGTCGGCGCGCACTTGATTCACGCGCGCGCTGATGTCGGCGAGGGCCGCGGCGGCGTTGAAATTGAGCTTGAGGCGCGCCGTGATCGTCGACATGCCTTGCACGCTCTGCGACTCGATGTAGTCGATGCCGTCGGCGGCCGCGATCGCGCGCTCGAGCGGCGTCGTGATGAATCCGCGCACGAGATCGGCGTCGGCGCCGACGTATACCGTGCGACCGTGACCGACGCGCTCTCGAGCTTCGGATATTGGCGCACGTTGAGCGTGCGCACCGCCTGCAGTCCCGCGATGATGATGATGAGGTTGACGACGATCGCGAGGACCGGGCGCCGGATGAAGATGTCGGTGAACTTCATGGCAAGGGCCTTAGTGATTTTCGGGATGCGGCGTGAGCGAAGCGGCGGCCTTGATGTGATTGTCGATCACGATGGGAGAGCCGTTTTTCAGCTTGAAGGCGCCGGCCGTGACGACCTCTTGGCCGGCTTGCACGCCCTCCATCACGGCGATGAAATCTCCGCGCGCCTCGCCCGGGCGAATGAATTGTTGCCGTGCGATCTTGATCGGCGCGCCTGTCGGCGACGTCTCCGCGCCGGGCGATCCCGGCTTCTTGTCCTCGACGATGAACACCGAGTCGCCGTACGGAGCGTGGATCACCGCGGTTTGCGGCACCGTCACTTCCATTCCGTGATCCGGCAAAAGAATCGTGACGTTCACGAACATGCCCGGGCGAAGGCCTTCGCCGCCGTTCGGAATCTGCGCGCGGAGCTTCATCATGCGCGTCGCCGCGTCGACGGTCGGATCGATCGCCGTGATGTTGCCTTGCATCGGAGCGACAGCGGGCCCCGCATCGTCCGGTTCGTCTTTCGCTTCGAGCTCGATGCGCACCGGCATGCCGACCTTCACGTTCGTCAGGCGTTGCTGCGGAAGCGAGAAGTCCACGTAAACGGCCTCGACGCCTTCGAGCACGGTGATCGGCGTTCCCGGATTCAAGTACTGACCCAGGTTCACGTTGCGAATGCCCAGCTTTCCTGCGAACGGCGCGCGCACGGTTTTTCGCGCGATTTGTGCGTTGATTTGATCGATGTCGGTGGTGGCCGCTTTGAGCTGCGCTTCGTCGTTGTCGAGCTGCGCTTGCGCGATCGCTTTGCTCGCGACGAGCGCGCGGGATCGCTTGACGTTGATCTCGGCGAGGTCGAGGCGAGCTTTTGCCGACGCGAGCTGCGTGCGCTCCACGTTCGTGTCGAGCTCGACGAGCGGCTGGCCTTCCTTCACCATCTGGCCGGACTCGAAATTGATCCGCGTGACGACGCCCGGCGCATCGTTCGAAACTTGCACGCCTTTCACCGATGCGACGCTGCCCACCGCGACGAGCGTGCCTTCCCAATCTTGGTTTTGCGCGATGTCGGTGCTCACCGATTCCGGCGGCGCGCCATTTTTTTGCGCCTCCTTGCCCATCGCCATGAGCCCGGAGATTTGCTTGAACTTGATGCCGACGAGGATGCCGATGACCACCAGCAATCCAATGACTGCGTAGAGATAGCGCACGGGCGGCAGGATGCTTACGGGGCGCGCATCTGGCAAGTCAGTCCATGTGAAGAAAGATTTTGATCGTCATTAAGCGCGCGTGAGCGTCTTTTTCTCGCCTTTCGCGCGAAAGCAGGTCACTTCGTCGAGCTCCTGCTGCATCGCGGCCGCGCCGAGGCCCACGGGTAGGTCGCGATCGGGCGATGCGGGCGGCGTGGCCATCACTTCGGACGCGGTTCTTCGACGTCGCGATCGGGTCGCGACAATTTTCCTTTGCGCATCGCTCGCACGGCAGCCGCCACGGCTTCCGCGACGCCACGTACCTCCTTCATGATCGCATGGTCCTCGTCGAGCGCTTCGTGGCTCGTCGCGTACGGCTCGTAGTAACCGATATAGCGATCGATGTGTGAGGCTGCGCCCGCGGAAACCAGACCCATATCCTCCAGCCAATCCACCAGGGAGCGCCTCACGGTTTCCGCGCCTGCCGTGTCGCCATGTGCCACGATACCGAACACACGACCCTCCAAATGTTTGGGATAGCCCCAACCTCGAAGCTCGAGGGCCTTGGCTTCTTCCGATTTTTTTCCGTGTGTCGATGAGGGATCTGGATTTCCGCCGTCGGCGCACACGAGGCGATCCATCATCAGCTTGAGGGGGCTCGGCGCTTGATGCCAATATACCGGCGTCACGATGAGAATTCCGTGCGCGAGCGTGAAGCGCTCATAGATCTCCGCCATCCAATCTCCCACTTGGCCGAGCGAATGATTGGGATAACAAGAGCACGGCCAATGACAGAGCGGCATCGCCGTGGATGCGCAGCCTTTGCACGGAAAAATCCTGCGATCGGGCTCCGAGGTGAGGAGGCTCAGATCGAGGAGATCCACCTTCATGCGTCGGTGCTCGAGCGCGCGCTTCGCCGTCATCGCGAGTCGCCAACTCTTCGAGATTTCGCCAGGACACGAGCCGTCGTTTCGCGCCGAGGCGTTGATCACGAGCACGCGCGAAGGCGACTTCCGATCCGCGAATCGCTTCGCCGCCTTTTTCAACTTCGCCCGCGTCGCGAGCCACTCGACCGAAATTTCGTATTTCGGATCCGCGAACGACGGACCGGCGGGCCGCGTCACGGGAGCTTTGCGACCCTCGCGATAGGCGTCCCACGCGATCTCGGCGAGGCGCTCGATCGCGGCGCTCTCGACCGCGAACGCCGGATCGAAAAAGCGTGCGCGAAAACGACGCTCGACCTCGATGCGCGAGAGCTTCACCGACGCTTGACCTTTACGAGATCGCGGCGTGCGTTTCGTCATGGATCCGTCCATCGCATGGGCGACGCAAAGCCAACAATGCGCATTTTTGAATCGGTGTGGCGCTCTTGTCTGTGCGCTCGTGACAAGGCGCTTCGCGGGGACGCGATTTTCGCAGAAATTTTCAGGCGCTTTCGTGGCGAAAAGTTTGCAAGAGGCAGCGGCACCATGGTCAGTGAAAGAGGCACCGTACCCACGCTCGCGAAAGCGCTTCAGCCGACGGCCCGTATGCATCGACAGACGGCCATCGTTCGAACCGTGATCGACGAGATGGAGCGA
>JAICXU010000388.1 GCA_025934595.1 Polyangiaceae bacterium
ATCGGGACCGCGAGCGGGATGCCCACCGATTTCAGGCCGGTCGCGTAGAGCGCGCCGAGGACGATGTTCGCCGTGAGCTGCCCGCGCACGTACCCGCCGAGCGTTCGATCGATCTGGCGCGCGACGTCGGCGACCTGCGGGTACCAGCGCCGCGGCACGAGCTGCGCGGTGCGCTCGACGATGCGATCGAAGTCGATGAGCAAGTAGAGCGCGAAGACGGGGACGATGAGCGCGCTGAAGACGACCGACAAATAACTCAGCGTGCCGAAGAGCGCGAAGGCGAGGGTGCTCATCGCCCCGGGACCTTGGCTTTGCAAGCGCTCGGCGACGGTGCGGCCGAGATCGGCGAGCGAGCGCGGCGTGTGCGTCTTGAAGTTCGACCAGAGCCAGGGATCGAGGCGATTGAGGAGGCCCTGCACTTCTTGCGGCAAGTCGGCGGCTGCGTTGCGCAGCTCGTCGAACAAGATCGGGATCGCGTACATGATGACCACGATGAAGATGCTGAAGATCGCGAGCATCACGAGGATGGCGCCGAGCGTGCGCGGCACCTTGAGCGATTCGAGGCGATCGACGAACGGATCGAGCGCGTAGGCGAGGAGGAACGCGAAGAAGAGCGGAACGAGGACGCCGCGAAGCAAATACGCGATGACGCATGCGGTGACTGCGCCCACGAACACGATCGCGCGTCGCGACTGCTGCGTCGCTGCCGCTTGCGAAGCCAGCCGCGAGCTGGCCCGCGCGATGCGCGTCGGCGGCCGGGACGGGGGCGGCGTGGAGATCACGAGTGAACTCTACCGCTTGCGGCGGAAAATGGCTCTAGTACGTTGCAGTCACGATGACCGCCGAGATCTCCAAAATGCCTAAAAAATTCGACGAACATGAGCCTCGACCTGTGGGTCCGATCCCCGCGCAAGACGGCTCCACGCTTCCGCGGCTCGTCGGCGTGATGCGCAGGTTGCTCGGTCCCGGCGGCTGCCCGTGGGATCGCGAGCAGACGCTCGAGACCTTGCGTAAGTACGTGCTCGAAGAGGCGTGCGAGGTGATCGACGCGATCGACTCGGGCGACCGCAGCGCGATTCGAGAGGAGCTCGGAGATTTGTTGCTTCAAGTCGTTTTTCAGGCGGAGCTCCTTCGCAAGGAAGGCAAGTTCGCGATCGACGACGTCATCGCCGCGATCATCGACAAGCTCGTGCACCGGCATCCGCACGTGTTCGGAGACATGAGCGCAGAAGACGCGGACGAGGTCTTGCGCAACTGGGAGAAGATCAAAGCGCAGGAAAAAAAGGCAAAAGGGAAGACGGGCATTCTCTCCGGTGTGCCGCGCAGCTTGCCTGCGCTCACGCGGGCGCAGCGCATCGGCGAAAAAGTCGCGCGCGTCGGGTTCGATTGGGAAGATCAAAAAGGCTCGCGTGCGAAGGTCAGCGAAGAGATCGGCGAGCTCGATCACGCGATCGAAAAAGGGGACAAGGAAGCGATCGAAGAGGAGCTCGGCGACGCGCTCTTCGCGCTCGTGAATCTCGCGCGTCACGTCGACGTCGACGCAGAAGGCGCGCTACGGCGGACCATCGACAAGTTCACGAAGCGCTTTTCGCACGTCGAAAAACGCGTGGAAGAAAAGCACGGCGGCTGGGGGGACCCGCGCGAGGGCCACGAAACCATCCCCCTCGCGACCCTCGACGCGTACTGGGAAGAGGCGAAGACCCTCGCGAAGACGTCGCAAAAATGAGCCGAAAATAGCGCGAAATTGCGTGTATTCTACAAATGGGCGCGCCGCGCAGGAATTTGCTAAGGTCCCGTCGCCGTGCCCCTGAAGAACAAGGAAGTCCAGCCGCTAGCCCGCACGCCCGAAGAATGGGCGGTGGCCGCGCGTGCGCTCTTCTCCGGCGCGCGCGCATTTCACGGTAAGCAAATCTTCAAATGGATCCACGCGCGCGGCGTGCTCGATCCGCAGCAGATGTCCGATCTGCCGAAGGGGCTACGCGACGCGCTCGAAGCGTTGGAGCTTCCGAAGACGATGACGATCGCGACCGAGAGGCGCGCGCAAGACGCAACGCGCAAGCTCCTCGTGCAAATGAAAGACGGCGCGACGGTCGAGACGGTGCTCATTCCGAGCGTCACCGGCGGTCCGAATGGATTGCCATCGCCGGTCGGCGAAGACGCGGATGCGGCGGCGGCGGTCGATGAAGAAGAGCTCGACCAAGACCGAGACCGAGACCTCGACCTCGGCCAAGAAAAGAAGCGCGTCACCCAATGCATCTCGACGCAGGTCGGATGCGCGATGGGATGCGTGTTTTGTGCGAGCGGTGTCGCTGGATTGAAGCGGCAGATGACGGCCGAAGAGATCGTCGCGCAAGTGTTGATCGGAAAGACGCGCCTCGAGCCCGGCGAGGACCTTCGCAACGTCGTGCTCATGGGAATGGGCGAGCCCCTCCACAATTACGAAGAGACGTCGCGCGCGCTGAGGCTCCTCACCCATCCCGATGGCGTCGCGCTCTCGAACCGGCGCGTCACCGTGTCGACGAGCGGGCTCATTCCCGAGATCGCGCGTTTGGGCAAGGATTTCCAGGGTCAAATCGGCCTCGCGATCTCGCTCCACGCGGCCGACGACGCCACGCGATCGTCGCTCATGCCCATCAACAAAAAATATCCACTCGCAAAGCTCATCGACGCTCTGCGCGCGTATCCGCTCCCGAAGCGGCGCCGCATCACGATCGAGTACACGCTCGTCGCGGGGAATAACGACACGCCGTCGGAAGCTAAGAAGCTCGTGCGCCTGCTCCGCGATTTGCCGGTGAAGGTGAATCTCATCCCCGTGAATCCCATCGAAGCGCGCGATTACGGCCCGCCGAGCATGGAAGGCGTGCTCGCGTTCCAAAAAGTTCTCTGCGACGCGGGCTATTCGTGTTTCATTCGTCGTCGGCGCGGCGACGACGTCAGCGCTGCGTGCGGTCAGCTCGTGCTCCTCGGAGCCAAGCCGAAAGTGCGCGTGAGGCCCTCAGCGTGATCCCGTACATCCACGTCAAAGACATTCCTCTCGGTCCCATCCCGGGCCTCGGCACGACGATCCCGCTGCATCCTTTCGGAATCCTCGTCGCCACCGGCGTTCTCATCGGCACTGCGCTCGCCACGTGGCGCGCGCGCATCCGGAACGTCGACCTCGACAAGCTGAACTCGTTCATCACTTGGATGCTCGTCGCCGGATTTTGCGGCGGCCACATGCTCGATACGATTTTTTATCATCCCACCGAAATCGCGCGCATCGTCGACGGACACTTGCAGTGGACGCGCCCGTGGTCGCTCTTCTTCTTGTGGGAAGGGCTCTCGAGCTTCGGCGGCTTCATCGGCGGCTTCATCGGCGTCATCCTGTGGAAGTTCTTCGAGGTGCGCACGGTCAAGAACCTCGGCATCGTCGAAATCACCTGGATTTTCCGCAGGAAAAAGGCCCTGCCGATCCTTCCATTCTGCGACATCATCCTCGCCGTTTTCCCCGTCGCGTGGGTCTTCGGTCGCAGCGGATGCAGCGTCGTCCACGATCACCCGGGCGCACGCGCCTCGGCCGACGCGATCCTCGCCGTCGCGTATCCAGATCGCGCGAAGGAGTACACGCACTTCATCGAATTCGTGCACGGCGCAGCGCCTCGTTACGATCTCGGCACGCTCGAGATGATGTTCACCGTCATCATCGCCGTCGCATTCGCATTCACGTGGTGGCGAAAGTTGCCGACGGGATCGTACGTGGTCGCCGTGGCGCTCTCGTATGCGCCGGTTCGTTTCGCGATGGATTATTTGCGCATCACCGAAGGCGAATCGGCCGATCCCCGCTACGGCGGTCTCACGCCGGCGCAGTGGGCGTGCATCGCGCTCTTTGTGTTCGGGCTTCTCCTCGCGTTCGTCGTGTGGCGACAGCGAAAGCGCGGCTACGATCCGCTCGACGAGCTCATCGCACCACCGGACGTGGAGGCGCACCCGCCCGCCGAGCCCGCAACCGTCACGCCCTAGATCGAACCGCCAAGACACCAAGGTCGCCAAGCAAGACAGATCTTTGCTTGGCGTTCTCCGCGGCTTGGCGGTTCGTTCTTGCCCGGCGAGCGAGGCGGGTTACGCGCTCGGTGTGACGAGATTTTTTTCGAGCACCGCGCGAATGTCAGCCGGAATCTCGACGGCGCGCAGCTTGTCGAGATCGCTCACGGCGCAGACATGCGAGATGACGGCGACGGGTTTGTCGTCGGACGCGCGCGCGATCGAATAGCGGAGCGTGGTGGATTTCGTTCCGATCTTCGTGATGTCGACCGCGATGCGCGCGATGTCGCCGTAGCGGAGCGGTGATTTGAAATCGGCTTCGACATGGACCGCGGGGAAGCCGATTTTGCGTTTCACCACGAGATCGACGTAACCGCCGGGAAGGCCGGAAAATAGGGCTTCCATGGCCTCGTGGCAGTAGCCGAAGAAGCGCGCGAAAAACACGATCCCGGCCGCGTCGACGTCCTCGAAACGGACTTGGCGATCGTAGACGATCAT
>JAICXU010000394.1 GCA_025934595.1 Polyangiaceae bacterium
ACGATGCGCGCCCCATTCGCATCCACGTCGGCGACGCGCGCGCGTCCCGAGGGCGAGAGCGAGATGTCGCTCGCGTCCGAGAAGCGAAGATCGAGCGGCCGATCGGCGGCTGCGCTGAGCCACGCGCCCGGCTTCGCCGCTCGGCCGTCGATTCGAAACGCGAGCGGCGTCGTTTGGTGTCGCCATGCATTCACCGAGAAAAATAGACCGATGACGAGAGCGGCCGCCGCCACGAAGAGAATGCGTTTCGACAGCGGCGCGGCTCGCTCGACGCGCGGGCGGCTCGCGAGCGCGGCACGGAGGCGGATCTTCGCGTCGTCACTCGCATGATCGTCCATCGCGCGACGCGCGAGGATCACGTCTTGTTCGGCCGCGATTTTCGCTCCGAGCGCCATGTGCTTGTCGAGATCGATCCTCATGATCGAGCCTCCGGCATCCATTCGGCGAGCGCGTTCTCGTCGGCCGCGAGCTCGAAGAATCGAGCCTCCGCCTTCGTGATCCATCGCTTGATCGTCGCGAGGGAGACGCCGCAAGCCAACGCCACCTCGGCGAGCTCCATGCCTTCGATTTTTCGCAACGCGAACACGATGCGCTCGTCGGCGTCGAGCTTGTCGAGCACGCGGTAGGTCGCGCGGAGCGCTTCGCTCGCTTCGCAATCCCATTCGCTCGTTCGCTCGGGGAGATCGCCCGTGAAGACGAGCCACCACTTGCGACGCCGTTTGCGAATGTGCCCGCGCGCGACGAACACGGTGACTTGCGTGAGCCAGCCGCGGAACTTCGCGTCCTCGCGCAAGCTCGAGATGCTCTCGAGCACCGCAATGAGCACGTCGTGCACGAGATCCTCCACGTCGCCCGTGCGACCGAGCACGCGATACAGCACGCGCTCGACGTGGTCTCGGCATCGATCGACGAGCAGATCGCCGGCGTCCCGATCGCCCGCACGTAGGCGCGCTACGAGATCGGCGTCGTCGTTCTTGGGCGTGGCCGACGTGAGAATTCCCGACGGTCGCTCGTCCGTCCGCGGCGCGGCGTCTCGAGCGTGAGGCAGGAACAAGACGCGGCCCACGAGAGGTAGTGTCCCCACATGGCCGCCGCGGCTCAACTCCGCCGCCCATTTCGTCGAAATCGACGCTTAATTCGGCGGAAACGCGCTCAAAAACACGCCGTTCCGCCACATTTTTGCGACAGGCTCGAGCACTTCGTCGACTGCTCCACGTCCGTCGTTTCGCTGAAGGCGGTGAGATCCACGTTCACGTCGTTCTGCACGTCGCCGATGCCGGTGATCGTGCATCCGATCAAAAAATCCGAGCCCGACTTTTGCGCGACGACGAGAAAGGCGCGCGCGCCGTAGCCCATGTCGAAGGACGGCACGCCCCCTTTCGCGAGGAACTTGCACGTGTCGGTCGCGGGGATGTCGAAGATCGTGCTCGCGGGCGGGCTGCCGGGTGCGGCTTGTCGCGCGCGCACCGCATTGAGACACGAATTCGGATCCGATCCGTCGAGCACGTGGAGCTCGAGCGTGTCGGACGCGAGCGCCGCGTTCGTGGACGGGAACGACACCGTGAACGTGCCGCTCTTCTTGTCCGCCGTGCCGCCGCATGCGAGGAGCGTCGTCGTGCCGACGAAGGCCGCTACCGCGCCGAGATGGGCGCGCTTCATTGCTGCACCACCAGCGCGGTCGCGGGAATCTTCCCGATGGTCTCGAACGCCGGTTGCTGACCGCTCGGGTGCACCACTTTCCAGATGATGTAGTTACCGATGACGTCGCCGTTTTGATCGAAGTCGACGTCGCCGGACGCGCCCTCGTAATTGATGTCCTTGCCCTGCTGCAGATCGTTCAGCGCGTCGTCGATGTTGCCCGGACCGACGGTTTGATTCGAGCCGTTCGGATTTCCGCCGGCCACGAGAAAGAGCGAGTCGCGGATTTTCACCGGGTCGTCCGTCGACCCTGCTTTTTCGATCGCGAGCGCCGCCAAGATCGCCGCGTCGTAGAAATTCGCGGCTTGGCCCGGCAAATCCGTCGCGCCCGGGTCCAGCGTGTATTGCGCGAGATAGAGCTTTTGGAAATCGCCGTACTGTGATCGCTCGGTGGGATTCGAGTCCGGGTTCGTTCCGAAAACGCCCTCGGCGACCGACACCGACGCGGGATTTCCCTTGTCGGCCTGACCGTTGACGATGAAGTCCTGCGTGTACGTTCCGTCCGTGCCGATGATGATCAAGCTGTTTTTGATCTGCCCGCCCTGCTGCGCGAGTCGAATCTCGCGCAGAATCTCGTCGCCCGCGGGATCGTAAAGGACCATCGCGAGGCAATCGGGATTCGAGGTTTGGATGGCAGTGATCTGCGTCGAGTAGTTCGGCTGCACGTCGCTCGGTACTTTTTGTTTGAAGAGGACCGAGTCGGCGCCGGCGAGCGCCTCGAACGAGGTCGTGAGCGCGGTCTCGAACGGATTGCCGTAGTCGTCGTTGTTCGTGATGAGCCCCATCGTGCGGCAACCGCCGGCGGGAGGCGGCGTCACGCCGGCGTCGGTGCTGGCGTCTTCGCCCGCGTCTTTACCGGCATCGGCGGGCGGTCCGCTGGTCCCCGCGTCGGTCACCGAGCTCGGCCCGTTGAACGCGAAGATCGCGAGCGCCTTGGCTTGCAGGTTGTCGTTCGGCACCGTGCGGAACAAGTAGCGATCGGTCGCCGGCTGCGCGGTGGAGAGAAGCGGCGAGGTGGCCGTGCCCGTGATCTCGATCGTCTTCGCTTGATACGTGAGGTTTTGCACCGCCGAGACTTGGCTCGATCCGATCGGGCCCAAGATCGCCGACACGTGCTGCGCGAGCAGGTTGTTCACGACGCCTTGGACGATCTGTCCGCGATCGCTCTGATCGTCCTCGATGTCGTAGACGACCTTGCGTCCGAGAATTCCGCCGTATGCGTTGAGCTGCGATTCGGCGACGCGCGTCGCGTTCTGCAGGCCCGTCGCCGTTCCCTTCAAGTCGCCCGTGAGGCCGATCGTGAGGCCGATGTGAATCGGTGCGCCCGTGTCCGGCGGATTCGTCTGCGGGGTGCTTCCGCACGAAGCGGTCACTCCCGCGAGCGCGAACCCAGCCACGCCTGTCACGGCTATCGCCACCGCAACACGTCGAAGCGCTCTATGTTTCCGCATCGAAGCCCCTTCGTCCGACAAGACACAAACCAAGAAATGGCAACGACTCAGACTCTACTTGAGTCCAAGGCGTTTCGTCACCGTTTCGCCGGATTTGATGGTGACCGTGGTCTGCTGCTTGATTCCTTGATCCGGATTTTCGAGCGTGAGGGTGTGGCTGCCCGCGCTGAGCGCGACGTGAACGAGAGGCGTATTGCCGAGCGCTTTCGAGCCATCGCTCACCTTCGTCCACGGGTATGTGTCGAGCGTGAGAAATCCACCTTCTTCCGTGGCCGCCGGCGATGCGGTGGGCTGCGGAGGCGGCGGGTGCGATGCGCCGTGGCTGCTGGTGTGCGTCGCGCCGTGCTTCGGCGTGGCGACGTCGCTATTCGATCCTTGCGCCGTGTTCGCGGTGTCTGCGGCGGCTCCGGTCGACCCTGGTTGCGGAAACGCCGAGCCTGTCGATCCCGTGCTCGGTGGCGCGGTTTGATTCATCGCGACCGGCGCCGAGGTCGTGCCGTTCGGCGACGCGAGCGAAGATCCGTTCGCCACGGGCTGGCTCGGCGGCGGATGGCGAAGACCGATGAAGACGAGCGCGATGACGCCGACGAGAAGCAGACCCAGAAATCCCGCGATGACGAAGAGCACCGTCGCGCTCTTTTTTTCTTGGGCTTGCGGCGCCGCGTTCGCGCCGGTGACGTCGCGCGGGGGAATGCTCGCCCCCGTGCCGTGTCCGAAATTCGCAACGATGCCACTGCCGCTCCCGGACGCGCCGTGAATATGGGGAAGACCTCCGGCGGTGCCGCCTTGCAGCGGCTTCGACGATGGGCCGAACGCGGGCGCTTCGACGGTCGCGGCGTTGGCGACTTTCTCCATGTGCGCTTGGATTTGTTTCTGCACTTCCTCGCGCATCTTCGAGAACATCTGCGAGATCTGGTGACCGACCTCTTCTTGCCGCATCGGCTTGCCGCTCGAAGAAAGAAATCCTTCGAGCGCGTCGCGGAACTCGAGCGCGTTTTGAAAGCGATATTTCGCGTCTTTTTCCAGGGCTTTTGCGACGATCGCGTCGAGCTCGGGATCGATGTCGGTGCGAATGGAGGACACCGGCGGAATAGGCGAGTTGAGCAAGCGATGGAGCGTGCCCGCCGCCGACTCGCCCGTCATGAGACGTTGCCGCGTGAGCAATTCCCAAAGAACGATGCCCATCGCGAAGAGATCCGATCGCTGATCGATCGGACCCGCCATCGCCTGCTCCGGCGACATGTACGCGACCTTGCCTTTGAGAACGCCGACCTCCGTTTCGGTGGACGAGAGCGCGGCTTTCGCGATGCCGAAGTCGACGAGCTTCACGAC
>JAICXU010000565.1 GCA_025934595.1 Polyangiaceae bacterium
GCTCTCTTTTCTTCGCTCGCCGTCGCCGTCGTCGGCGGCGCAGTCGCGCATGCATATGCGTTCGACGCGAAGCTCCCGCGCCTCGATCTCGTCAAACCGCTCGCGTGGCTGACGCTCGTCGTCGCGCCGCTCGCGCTGGTCGATCTCGCCCTCACGGCCACGTTTCTCCTCCATCTCGATTTGTCGATCACGGCGTCGTGTTGCTCCGTGCAGCTCGACTCCGCCGCGGCAGGAAACGGCGGATATGCGAGCGGGCCCCGCGTCATGATCGTGTGGATCGCGTGCGCCGTCGTCGCGCTCACGATCGCGCTCGCGCTTCTCGTCGCGAAGCGTCCGCAGATCTCGCGCGTCGCGATCGCGGGGCTCCTTTCTCTTCTCGCGATGCCGCTCGCGCTCGCCGCGGCGGTGCTCGAAACCGCGCCGTACGCGTTCGAGCTTCCGCAACACGTCTGTCCGTTTTGTCTGCTGAAGTCCGACGTGCTGTGGGTCGGCTACCCGCTCTTCGGTGCGATTCTCCTGGCCGCGATGCAAGGCGGGGGCGCCATGCTCTCGGCCATCTTGGCGCGACGGCTCGCTAGCGATCAGAAGGAAGCGTTCTTTCTTCCGTTCGCTCGTGCGTGCCTGAAACGCGAAGCCATCGCATGGACGATCGCGCTCGTCGTCGGTGCGGCACCGGTCCTCCGCTATCATGCTCTTTTCGGAGGCGGGCTCTTTCCATGACACGTGCCGTGACCCGCCGGAAGGCCTTGTTTTTGGCCCTCGTTGCGATCGCGGCGAGCGCGAGCGCGTGCAAAAAGAGGGTCGGTCTTTGCGCGCGATGCCACATGAAAATCGCCGATGAAGCGCACGAGATCGAGATCGAGTGGGCGGACGGCAACAAATCGCAGTACGACTCGGTCGTGTGCGCCGTCTACGGTTGGCAAAATCCAAGTCTCGTGTCACCCAAGCGCATGACCGTCCACGAGTACTACACGGGCGAGCCACGTGACGCCGCCGGCCTCGTCTTCGTCCAAGGCAGCGACGTGCCGAGCACGATGGGTGACGATTACGTTCCTGTCGATCCCGCGAACGTGAAAAAATTCGAAGCCGACCATGGAGGACACGACATGCGATTGGGGGAGATCAAGCTCGGCGCTCGGCAAAAGGACTCGACGTGACCGACATCGAAACCGAGCCGCCGCCGAGGCTCAAACGCGCCGTGGAATTGGCCTACGCGGTAGAAGGCGTGGTCGGCGCGCGCGTCTGGCAATCGGATGGCATCGTCGCGATCGGAATCCGCGCGGCGCCGAGCGCGTCGGTGAGCGACGTGCTTCGCCGGGTCGAGCAAGCGGTGATAGCGCTCCGAGAGCCCGACGAAAAATGGGAGTTTGGCCTCCTCGACGACGGCTAGCGCCCGCGGAAAGAGAAAACCGCCAAGGCGCAGAGATCGCGAGGGATGAAGGATCAAAACCCCATCTTCTACTTGGCGTTCTCGGCGGCTTGGCCGTTCGTCCTGGTCCGGCGACACAAAATGAAAAACGCGCGCCTCGTGAGAAGCGCGCGTCGTTCAGATTGGTAAATCTGAGTCAGTTTGCGGTTTCTAGTTAGCCACGAAGATCGATTCGATCTCGGTCTTCACTTGCTCTTCCGTCTGCTCACGTGCGATCGCGATTTCTTTCACGATGAGCGTGCGCGCCGTGTCGAGCATGCGGCGCTCGCCGAACGAGAGCTGCTTGTCCGTCTTGAGGCGATAGAGATCGCGGAGGACTTCCGCGACGTCGTAGATCGAGCCCGTCTTGATCTTGTCCATGAACCCGCGGTAGCGGCGGTTCCAGGTTTGGTTGTCGAACGCGATGGTGCGCTCCTTGAGGATGTCGAAGATCTCGCGAATTTCCGTCTCGCTGATCACTTGACGAAGGCCGACGGCGCTTGCATTGGAGACCGGCACCATGATCTTGCGGTCGGTGTCGAGGATGCGGAGGACGTAAAAGCGCTGGCGGCTGCCGGCGATGTCCTTCTCCTCGATCTTGATGACCTCGGCCACCCCCTGTGCGGGGTAAACGGCCTTGTCTCCAACCTTGAACTTGATTGCGCTGCCAGCTTGCATTGTGTCTCCTTGGGTGAGGCGTCCGCCGGGAAGAAGCGCGGACGATGCCTCTCGCGCGCGATGCTGAACGAGCGATGAGGACCAGAAAATCTTCTGGAATTTCCTGATGAACAGGAGCGCCGATAACGGCGCGGAACAATTCGAAATTTGCGGCTCTGCCAGAGAGGGTGTGATCGCAGGGCAGAAGGCGACGCGAGCGCACTCTAGTTGGCAGACCCCCTACTTGTCAAGTCCTTTGTCTACACGCACTGCTTGTTTCTTTTCCCGATCGAAGAGTAGACGCGCCCGACAGTTGACTACATGTAGCAGACGGCGGCCGATGCGCAACTCGGCGTGCGCGGGCCGGCAACCCCGCGCATGCGGAATGCATTCCGGATTTTTTCTCGCGACGCGGCGGTTTTGCTTCGTGCGCGGGCTTAGCTCGCGCGCGCGGCGAGTCGCTCTTCGACGAGAATGTCGGCGACGCGATAGGTCGGCGTCTGCGTGCGCTCGCTTCGCTGCGCGATGTCCAAGATCGTGTCGAAGATCTTGAGCGTCTGCGTGCGCGCCGCATTCGCGTCGTAACCTTTCGCTTCTTGGGCGACGTTGATGAGACCGCCCGCGTTGATGGCGTAGTCCGGCGCGTACAAGATTCCGCGCGCGTGGAGGTCGTCGCCGTGACGCGGCTCCGCGAGCTGGTTGTTCGCAGCGCCCGCGACGATCTTCGCTTGCAAGCCGGAGATGGTGCCGTCGTTCAACGCGGAGCCGAGCGCGCACGGCGCGAACACGTCACACGCGATCTTGTGGATCGAATCGAGAGCTACCACCTCGGCGCCGAACTCGCGTTGCGCGCGCTCGGCTTTGAGCGGATCGACGTCGGCGACGGAAATCTTCGCGCCCGCCGCGTGCAGCTCCTTGCACAGGTGATAGCCGACGTGACCGACGCCTTGCACGGCGACGTGCACGTCTTTCAGATTTTTCTTCTTGAGCCTGAGCTCCACGCACGCCTCGATGCCGCGACGAACGCCGAGCGCGGTGAAGGGCGACGGGTCGCCCGAGCCGCCGCGTGATTGATCGACGCCGGTGACGTGCTTCGTCACCGTGCGGATCACTTCCATGTCTTCGAGGCCCGTGCCGCTGTCTTCGGCGGTGATGTAATGACCGCCGAGATCGTCGACGAATTTTCCGAAAGCGCGGAACAGCGCGACGCGATCGAAGTGCTGGCGCGGACGAATGAGGACGCTCTTGCCGCCGCCATGCGGAAGACCGGCGAGGGCGGCCTTGTAGGTCATGCCGCGCGCGAGACGAAGCGCATCGATGATCGCGGCCTCGTCGGTGTCGTACGGCAAAAACCGGCAGCCGCCGAGCGACGGGCCGAGCCGCGTGTCGTGAATGGCGACGATGGCGCGAAGATGCGACGCCTTGTCGAGCTTGAAGTGAACCTCGCCGTAGTCGTAAGCGCGAAGATGCGCGAAGAGATCC
>JAICXU010000071.1 GCA_025934595.1 Polyangiaceae bacterium
CATTGGCCGACGACGCAAAGGAGATTCCCTCGATCGAGCGACACGAAGCGGTCGACGGGTCGAAGCACAATCCGGCACAAAATAAGGCCGATCCGAAGGTTGCTGCGAAGAAGCTCGGCCTCGGCGCCGCGACGGATCTCGCGAGCGCGCTCGAGCTCGCGTACGGCCTTTATCCGTCGGGCTACTTGCGCCGCGCCGTCATCTTGTCCGACGGCGTGCAGACCGACGGCGACTTGCTCGCCGAGGCGAACCGCGCGCGCCAGTACGGCGTCAAAATCTTTTGTGTTCCCTATCATCGCCCCGTCCCCGGCGAGGTCGCGGTTCGTGATCTGCGCGCGCCCGACAAGATTCGCGTCGGTGAGCCGTTCGAAATCCACGCCGACATTTTCTCGAGCCGCGCGCAAAAAGCGAAAGCGACGCTGAAGCAAGGCGAGGCGATCAACGGCCTCGACGGCGTGCGCGACATCGACCTGCAGCCCGGCGACAACGACGTCGCGTTCAAGAGCGTCGTGCGCGTCGCCGGCGAGGTCACCTACGCGCTCGATCTCACCGACATCGAGGAAGATCGATTCAAGGAGAACAATCACTTCGCGATCACGGTCGCCGTGCCGGGAAAGCCCGCCGTTTTGTACGTCGAAGGCAACGTGCAGCGCGCGAATTATTTGGCGAGCGCGCTCGCGGCGCAGCAATTCGACGTCGATCCGCGGAGCCCGCGCGAGCTGCCGTCGTCGCTGCGCGAGCTCGAACGGTACGACTTCGTGATCTTGAGCGACGCCTCGGCCGATCAGGTTTCGCTCACGCAACAGGAAGCGATCGAATCCTACGTGCGTGATCTCGGCGGCGGATTTTTGTTCGCAGGCGGCGAGAACGGATACGGCCTCGGCGGGTGGTACCACACCACGATCGAGCGGATTTTACCGGTCCGCATGGATTCCGAGAAACGAAGAGACGAGCCGCAAGTCGCGATGGTGCTCGTGCTCGACAGGTCCGGATCCATGAGCGGTTTGCCTCTCGAGATGGCGAAGGCCGCGGCGAAGGCCACCGCCGACACGCTCGCGTCCGACGATTTGCTCGAGGTCATCGCGTTCGACTCGCAGCCGACGCGCATCGTGAAGATGACGCCGGCGAAGCATCGCGCTCGCATCCAAAATGACATCGCGCGCATTCAATCGGCTGGTGGGACCGAGATTTTTTCGGCGCTCGATGCCGCCTATCAAGATCTCACCGTCACGCGCGCTCGCAAAAAGCACGTCATCTTGCTCACCGACGGCCAAGCGCCGAACAACGGCATCCGCGATCTCGTGCAAGCGATGGTCGCCGAAGGGATGACGGTATCGACGGTCGGTCTCGGCGGCGGCGTCGACGAGGGCCTCCTCCGCATGGTGAGCGATCTCGGCGGCGGCCGCTTCTACAAGGTGCTCGATCCGCAATCTTTGCCGCGCGTGTTCACGCGTGAGACCGAGATGGTGTCGCGCTCGGCTGCCGTGGAAGAATATTTCCAACCGCGCGTCGTCTCGCCCGCGGATTTCTTGCGTGGCGTCGACATCACGAGCGCGCCGTTCTTGCACGGCTACGTCGCGACGAAAATGAAGCCGCCGCCCGCACAGGAAATTCTCGAGAGCGAGCTCGGCGAGCCGATCCTCGCGCGCTGGCACGTCGGCCTCGGCTGGTCGCTCGCGTGGACGAGCGACGTGAAAAATCTCTGGGCCGTCGAGTGGCTTCGCTGGCCGGGTTACGGACAATTCTGGGGTCAATTGATCCGCGAGCACATGCGCCAAAAGCGACGGCAGCAGCTCGACATGAAGGCCGAGATCGATCCCGCGACTGGACACGTGCACGCGTCGATCGATGCCGTCGGCGGAGACGACAAATTCGAGAACGGGCTCGACGCGAAGTTCGAGGTGACGGGTCCGCAGCCGAACGGCGAGAACAAAAAGATGACGATGCGGCAGACCGCGCCGGGTCGTTACGAAGCCGATTTTCCGCTCGATCGCTACGGCTCGTTCTTGCTGCACGCATCGCTCGAGAAGACGATCGACGACGGCAGCGGAAACATGCACTCTGCAGCCGTCGCCGAGAGCTTCGGTCATGTGACGAATCCGTACCCGCGCGAATATCTGGCGCTGTCTCCCGATTCGACGACGCTCGCGCGCGCAGCCGAGGTCACCGGCGGTCGCCTGAATCCCGACCCACCCCAGGTGTTCGATCCGGCCGGCGAGACCGTCGCGTACCACGAGGATCTCTGGGCGCGCTTCATCTACGCCGCCATCGCCGTGTTCTTGCTCGACTTGCTCGTTCGTCGCGTTCGCATCTTCGACCGCAAGAAGACCGCGCGTCCGAGCCTCTCGCGCGCGTAGTTCAAGAGAACGTCTCGTCGGTCGTCGTGGCGCCCGGTGCGCTCGTTCGAAAAAAGACCGCGGACCCCTCGCGAATTGCCGAAGAGTGACCATGCTATAAAACCGCGTGGCTATCGACTCCGGAAACGAAGCACCGATCACGTCGCACGACGATCTATTCAGTATATTTCGTGCGGCTGAAACCCACGCGGACGCGTTCCGCATCGGCGCGGAGATGGAGAAGCCCGGCGTCTTCGAATCCAACGCCGGAGGCGCGTCGGGCGTGCGCACCTACGCGCCCGTTCCATACGAGGGCGAAAAAAGCGTCGTCGCCGTCTTGCGCGACCTCGCGTCGAAAGGGTGGAAACCCGAGCGCGAAAAGGAGGGCGGCCCGCTCATCGCGCTCTTGAAAGACGGCGCGTCGATCACGCTGGAGCCCGGCGGACAGCTCGAGCTCTCGGGTGCGGCCTTCGCCGACGTGCACGCGGTGTGCTGGGAGATCGGCACGCACTTGAAAGAAATCGGCCCGATTTCGCGGCAAATCGGCGCGCACTGGCTCGGCATCGGCTTTCATCCGTTCGCGCGGCGCGAAGACCTGCCGTGGGTGCCGAAGGATCGCTACAAGTTGATGCGCGAGTATTTGCCCACGCGCGGCGGGCACGCGCTCGACATGATGTTGCGCACGTCGACGGTGCAGGCGAACTACGACTACACGAGCGAAAAAGACGCGATGCAGAAGATGCGCGTCGCGCTGAAGCTCGCGCCGCTCACCGCCGCGATGTTCGCGAACAGCCCTTGGAAAGAGGGAAAAGCGTACGGCGGTCTCAGCTATCGCGCGCGCGTGTGGCTCGACGTCGACGCCGATCGCTCCGGGCTCGTTCCCGCGCTCTGGAAAAAAGATGCGGGTTACGCGGATTACATCGAGTGGGCGCTCGACGTTCCCATGTTTCTTTTCAAAAGAAACGGACAGGTCTTCGCGAATACGGGCCAGACGTTCCGCAGCTTCTGGAAAGACGGTTTCGCGGGTCACAAGCCGAATCAAACCGACTGGCAGACGCATCTCAACACGCTGTTCCCGGAGGTGCGGTTGAAGAAGACGATCGAGGTGCGGAGCGCCGACGCGCAAAACGCATCCATCGCGTGTGCGCTGCCGGCGCTGTGGGCGGGCCTCTTCTACGACGCAAAAGCGCTCGACGACGCCGACGCGCTCACGTCCGACTGGACGCACGACGAATGGAGCCCGCTGCGGAACGAAATCCACATGACGGGCGTGCGCACGAAGTTTCGTGGAGAGAAGCTGTCGAAGATCGCGCTGACGATCCTCGACATCGCCGACGGCGGGCTCGAGCGGCGCGCGAGGCTGAATCCGAAAGGAAAGGACGAGCGCGTCCACACCGCGCCGCTTCGCCGTCTCGTCGAAAAAGATCAGACTCCGGCCGACGCGCTGCTCGAGAAGATCGATCCGAGCCGAGATCTCGCGCCGCAAATTCTGGCGCTGACCGACCTCGCCAAATAGAGGAGGCGCCTGGATCTTTTTTCCCCCGACGGCGCCGGGTTGCGCGCGATCTTCGTGCGGGATGAGATCGTACGATCGCCCACAAAAATAGAGGGATCGCAAGAGATCGCGCCGATCTCGCACCGGAATGGGACTTGCGTGTTCTTCAAGAATGAAACAGCGCCGCGCGAGATGGACATGCATCGTGGCTGGCTTGTCGGCCGCGTCGGTCGCGTTCGTCTACGGATGCAGCTCGAGCTCGGGCGGGCTCGGCAGCGACGACACGACGGGACCTGGCGGTGGCGGCGACGCTTCGATGACGAGCGGCGACGGCGCCGTAAAAGACAGCGCACCTGCCGTGCCTCCGCATTTGATCTTCGTCACCGAGGAAGCGTTCTCCGGAGATTTGATGAGCGCCGCGAACGGAGTCGGCGACGGCGGTGATGCCGGCGCGAACGAAGCGGGGGCCGCGTTCACGGATTATCGCGCGGCGGCCGACGCGCTCTGCCAGCGAGCGGCGGCGAGCGCGGGCAAGACCGGCAACTTCATCGCGATCATCCAAGCGAACGGTGACGACGCGTTCGCGCGCATCAAAGACTCCGATGGTCCGTGGGCGCTCGCCGACGGAACGCCCGTCGCGAATACGCAGTCCGAGCTCAAACAAGGTTTGTGGCGCGTGTCGGTCGATCAAACCGCGAGCGGCGCGACGCGCACCGACGCCGGCGACAACGGACAGAATCGCGTGTGGACGCTCGGCGTTCCCGCCGTCGATTGCAACTCGTATTCGTCCGGCACGAACGCGCACGGCAGCTACGTGGGAGACTTCGCGCTGACGGGTCCCGACGGCATCAGCGTCGCGAGCGTGACATGCGACAAGAAGAGCGCGCTCTATTGCGCGCAAGTCGGCGCCGGCGCCGGCCCCAACGTATTTCCGACGCCGCCTGCGGGCTCGAAGATCGCGTTTACCGCGCCGGGCCCGTATCCGGGCGACTTCGGTACCTCCGACGCCGGCTTCGCCGATGCGAGCGTGCGAAGTGGTGATGCGGGTGCCGACGTGCATCTCGTCGCGGACGAAGCGTGCAACGAGATGGCGCGCGGCAACGGGCTCGCGGGGAAATTCCACGCGTGGGTTTCGTCCTCGACGATGCCAGCGGGGGCTTACTTCTCGAGCCTCGCGATGAACGGCCCCTGGGTTCGCATCGACGGCATCGAGGTCGCTGCGAGCTTGGATGATCTCACGGCGGCGGGAGCGCATGCGCAAGTCGAGCTCGGCGCCGACGGCAACTTCCTCTCGAATCTCGGCGGACGCATTTGGTCCGGCACGAACGGCGACGGCGGAATCGCGACGGGCGCGAACTGCAACAACTACACGACACAATCGGCGGCTTCGAGCTCGAGGAACGGCAAGAGCACCTACAAGGGGATCGAGTGGGCTTCGGTGGCGAGCGATCAGTGCTCGCTCTCGGCCGGCTTTTACTGCTTCGAGGAATAGTCAGCGCGAGGCATCTCGGACCGCCGCGACGAACGCGCGAACGCGCGAAGCGTCTTTTTTTCTAGGGTTTCCTGCGCTCTCGACGCCACTCGCGACATCGACGCGATACGGGGATAATGCACGTATCGCCTCGGCGACATTTTCCGGCGTGAGACCTCCGGCGAGGGTGACGCGCCGTCTCTTCGCGATGTCTTTCGCGAGCGACCAATCGAACGTCGTGCCGGTGCCGCCGAGCCCCTTCGGTGATTTTGCATCGAGCAAAAGATCAGCGCCGCCAAATGAACCGGCGTACGCGATGTCTTCGGAGCTCGCGATGCGCACCGCTTTGTAAGCCAGCGGCTGCATTCTCGCGAGGAGCTCGGGCGTCTCGTCACCGTGAAGCTGCAAAGCGCCGAGGTCGACTTCGTCGGCGAGCTGCCTCATTTCATCCTCGCTCATGTTCGCGACGACGCCGACCACGAGAACGCGCGAACGGACGCGGCCGCTTATGACCCGAGCGTCCGACACGGAAATGCAGCGCGGGCTCGTCCGCACGAAGTTGAGGCCGATTGCATCGGCGCCTTCGCGAATGCACGTCTCCGCGTCCTCGACGTTCGTGACGCCGCAGATCTTGACGAGCACGCGCGGAGAGCCGCTCACGTCGTTATTTTGAGCAGCTCTTTGACTTTCGCAATGACCTGCGGAGCTTGAATCGGCTTCGTGATGTAGGCGTTGGCGCCGAGCTCGAGAGCGCGCTTGCGATCCTCGACCGATCCTTCGGTCGTGATGATGATGACCGGCGTGTCCTTGTGCACCGGGTCGATCCGAATGCGCTTCACGAGCTTCAGGCCGTCCATGATCGGCATGTTGATGTCGGTGAGGATGATGTCGAACTTGCCTGCGGCGAGCTTGCGGAGACCGTCGACGCCGTCATCGGCTTCGACGACCTTCAGGTTCTTCACGCGCGAAAGCGCGAAGACGAGCAGCTGCCGCATCATCGGCGAATCTTCGACCACCAAACACGAGAATTCGGCGCTCATCTCTCCCTCGTCCTGACCCGATTCACTTCATTCCCCCAACGGCGCTGCGAAGATGCTCGATCGCTTCGAAGCCGGGAAGCCGGCCTTCGGCGTTCGCGAATAGCAGGGTGCCCATGAGAGCGGTCGCCGCGTGCGCGCCGAGCATTTTGAAGAGCTCGTAGTCGACGGCGACGAAGTGCTCTTTTTGCTCGAGCAGCGAATAGATGACGATGACGCCGACGATCGCGTCGTCGATGCGCATCGGCAAACACGCGACGGGCGCGTCGTCTTCTGGCTTCGCGAGGCCTTGCGGTTTCGCGAGACGCGCCTCGTTGATGTGCTCGACGCCGGTCAAGAACACGCGCTCGATGATCGCAGTGAGGCCGGCGTTCTTCAGATCCGGATTCGACGCGCCGAGCGGTATGCGCGGCAATCGTTCGTGGGCGACGCCGTCGCTCGTGACGGGCACGAGCTCGGTGCGGGCTTCGTTCGCCACGTAAAATGCGTGAGCGCGCGCGCCGACGAGCTGCGCGAGAAGCTCGCGAAGGTGCTGTAAAACGAGCTTCGGCCGCAGCGTCGAATGAAGCTGGTAGCTCGCGACGTAGAGGTTCGCGAGAGTGGAGAGCTCTTCTTCCATCTCCGCGTAGCGCGTCGAGAAGCGCGTGGAGACGGCTTCGACCTCGTGCACCTGCGTGAGGAGCTTCTGTTTCTCTCTTTCGAGAAACTCGATCTTCTTCAAGAGCTCGCGCATCGCTTGATCGCTCTTCAGCTGCGTGCGGAGCTTCGTGTTCTGCTCTTCGACGTCGACGACCTCTCTGCGCAGTCGCTCATTTTCGCGAAGGAGATCTTCGGTGAACTCCGCGCCCTTCTTGAAGAACGTGTGCACGAACGTGTCACGCTGCATCTTCAGCTCGACGGGGTCGGCCGCAGGCCTGACCGATTTCTTTTTGGACGACGCGCCCGGCTTCTTCTCTGCCATCGATGCCGACGGTATCACAGCCTCGTCATGAGCGAGGAAGCCAGAGGGCGAGCTCGCCAACGACCACTTTTTCCGCGTGCCGCAAAGCGACCGTCGTTTGGCTGCCGGTCAGAAGCATCGCCGCGCGGAGCTCTGCCGACAGCGTATCGACGAACGCATGGGCGCCCCGCTCGCCATTCTCCCGAACCGCTTGCAGCATCGGCCTCGCGATGCCACCGGCGCTGGCACCGAGCGCGATCGCGCGCGCAATGTCGAGGCCGGATTTTACGCCGCCCGTCGCGAAGATGGTCTCGAAGCCGACGGCGGCAACCATCGCGACGCTCGCGGCGGTCGGAATTCCCCAATTCCAGAACGCGTCGCCGAGCTTCTTCGCTGCGTCGTCGTGCTCCGCTTCGGCGCGTTTCGTTTCGACGCCCACCCACGACGTGCCGCCCGCGCCGGACACGTCGAGGTGCTCGACGCCGACATTTTTCAGCCGTTTCGCGACCGCGTCGGAAATTCCGCAGCCCGTTTCTTTGACGATGATAGGCACGCCCAAATGTTTCACGAGCCGCTCGATCGCCCCGAGGCCGCCGGTGAAATCGCGATCGCCGCCGGGTTGCACGAGCTCCATCGCCGGGTTCAAGTGCACGCAGAGCGCGTCGGCGCCGATCGCATCGACGAGCTTCTTCACGTCGTCCGTCGACATGGATCGCGCTTGCACGACCCCGACGTTTCCCAGGATCACGGTCGTGGGCGCGACGTCGCGCACGCGATAGCTCGCGGAGGTTTCGGGGCGCACGTGCATCGCGCGTTGGCTGCCGACTCCGAACGCCAATCCGCGCGCCTCGGCGACGGCGGCAAGATCGCGATTGATGCGCGTCGCTTCTTCCGTGCCGCCCGTCATCGAAGCGATGCAAAGGGGCAGGGTCAGCTTTTTTCCGAACAGGCGGATCGACGGATCGATGTGATCGGCATGCAAATCCGGAAGCGCATCGTGGACGAGACGCACGCATTCGAGGAGCGTCGACGCGCCGCGAAATCCGACGTCTTCGGTCGCGCAAAGCGCGATGTGGTCGATCTTTCGTGAGCCGATGTCGGCCATGGCATGAGGAACGCTTCGCGCACCGGCGCGAGCTGGACTATAGATACCACGACCCTATTTTTTGAGCCCGAACGCCGTGGTTTCTTCCTCTTTCCCTGTCGATCTGCAGAGAGAATCGCCAACGCCGATGGGAGAAGGTGCATCCAGCGCAGCGTTCATCGAGCATGCTCGACGCATCAAGGTCGACGTGGACCGGGCGCTCGACGAGTACTTCGCCGGGCTCGCGACGCGTCACGCCGAGACGCCCCTCATCGCAGACCTCGATCCCATTTTGACCTGCCTCGAGCAGCTCGTGAAGCGCGGCGGCAAAAGAATTCGCGGCGTCTTTCTGGCGACTGCGTTCGAAGCATGCGGAGGCGACGATGTCGCCGCGATCATGCCGGCGCTCGTGGCGCTGGAGCTTTTGCAGGCCTACCTCCTCATTCACGACGACTGGATGGACCAGGACGACGTGCGGCGCGGGGGCCCGACCGTGCACGCAGCGCTCCGTTCCACCCTCCCTGCGCGAGAGGCCGACGTGTGCGCGATCTTGGCGGGCGACCTTGCCCACGCGCTCGCGCTCGAATCGCTGTGCACGTGTCGCGTGCCCGAGGTGCGCCTCGCGCAAGCGTCGCGCGAGCTCGGACGGATGCTGCACGCCGTGACGATCGGCCAGATGCTCGACGTTCGCGGAAGCGCCGAACGAGAAAAGCCCGCTTCGATGCGCGCCGCGATCGACACCGTCTACGACATGAAGACCGGGAGCTACACCGTGCGCGGCCCGCTCGTCCTCGGAGCGGCGCTCGCCGGCGCATCGGAGGAGCGCATCGCCGACCTCGAGAAAATCGCGCGTCCGCTCGGAATCCTCTTCCAGCTCCGCGACGATCTGCTCGGCGTCTAC
>JAICXU010001059.1 GCA_025934595.1 Polyangiaceae bacterium
GGCGAGGGCGTCGACCTGCGTGTGGGTCAGATAGCGCTTGCCGCTCTTCGAGACGGCGTTCCGCTGGCTCTCATAGCCGGCGACGCCGCGTCGATCGCGCAGAAAACGGAAGTCGTGGAAGCCGCAGGCGAAGGCCGCGCGCTCGTGTGGAGAGACAAGGCGGGCCTCGGCCGCGCCGCCGACAAAGGCGACGTCGCCATCGTCGCGATCGAAAATGCAGGCATCGCGCGAGCGATCGCCGACGCCGTACGCGCGATGGCGTCACTGAAAAATTCTGGAGCAGTCGAGGCCAAAGCCGCTGACGGTTCGGAGGTTGTTCGATGAGCAGCAAGGTTCGAGTTTACGAAGTCGCAAAGCAATTGAGCCTCGACCCGAAAGCGGTCGTCGCCCTTTTCCAAGCCGTCGGCATCAACGATGTCCGCAATCACATGAGCTCGGTCGAGCCCGAGCAGATCGAGCGTGTGAAGCGGCATCTCGAAAAACAAAAGACGCACGACGGCGTCGAGGAGCGCGTGCGCAACGACGGCCGCGTCATCAAGCGACGAGCGATCGCGAAGAGCGGACCCGAGTCCTCGACGCGCCTGCCCGCTCCTCCGAACTCCAGCCCGATGCCTGCGCCTTCGCGCGAAGCGCCGAGCGTTCACGAGGTCGAGCAAAACGGACACGCACATGCCGAGCGCGAATCCGCGCCGGCGCCGTCTGGTGCCGTTGCTGCTGCGGAGGCGAGCGCGCCGTCGATTCGCCAAGCGGACCCGAGCGAGCGACGATCCACGCGAAATATCCCTGCGCCACCGTCATCGGCCGCTCTTCCGGCCGAACGAAAGAGCGCGCGATCCGTCATCCACGCCGAAGCGAGCTCGCCGGCCATCGAAGCGCCTGCGCCCGTCGCGCCGCCGCCCACGCCGCCGCCGCCTCCGGAGCCGGAGCCGGTGCGTGTCGAAGTCGAAAAACGACCGCAATCAGAAGCGCCTCGTCCTGCAGCGTCACCGAAGACCGGCGTCGAATATTGGACCGGCCGTCCCGGCGTTCCGATGCCCACACCCGCATCCGCACCTCGCACCGCCATCGGCGGCGGCGCGGCCGGCGCGATGGCACGTCGCGTTCAATACGATCCGCGCGCAGGCTCCGGCCCGTCGCGCGCGCCGCGTCCCGGCATGATGCAACCCGGTCGACCCGGCATGATGCGCGGCGGCCCCGGCCAACGCGGCGGCATGTTCCGCGGTCAGCCGATGCGAAAGCCCGGCGGCATGGTCTCCACGAAGGAGATGAGCGCGGACAAGAAGGTCATTCGCATCGAAGAGAACATCACGCTGCAGACCATGGCTCAGAAGATGAGCATGAAGTCGACCGAGCTCTTGATGAAGCTCCTCTCGATGGGCATGACGGGCGTCCACATCAACACGACGCTCGACGCCGACACGGCCAAGATCTTGGCGAGCGAGTTCGGATGGGAAATCGAAGACGTCGCGAAGAGCGAAGAAGAGAGCCTCGCGCTTGCACGCGGCGAGGAGCCCAAGCCCACCGCCGACGCCACGACGGGTGAAAAGGTCGTCGACGAGGCCATGGTCACGAGGCCGCCCGTCGTCACCGTGATGGGTCACGTCGACCACGGGAAAACCAGCCTTTTGGACAAAATCCGAAAAGCGAACGTGGCGAGCGGCGAGGCCGGCGGCATCACGCAACACATCGGCGCTTACAAAGCGCAGACGCCGAACGGCGTCA
>JAICXU010001138.1 GCA_025934595.1 Polyangiaceae bacterium
CGATCACGTCGTATCCGAATTCGGCGTCCGACTACATCAGTGTCGCGAACGGACCGAACGGCCTCGGCATCGTCGCGTACGACCGCGTCCACGGCAATTTGCTGGGGATCGCGAACACGGGCGGCGCGTGGGCGGCACAAATTCTCGACGGCGAAACCGGATCACGCGCCGGCGGCAATGCCGTCGACACGGGCGATGACGGCGTCGGTGCCTCGCTTACGATCACGCCCGACGGCGATTGGCACGTGAGCTACGTGAACGGCATCACCGAGACCTTGCAATACCTCCATGTGCCCGGAGGCGCGAAGCCGCTCGCGTCCGAAGCCGTCGACAACGGCGAGAGCCTCGGCGCCGGCCAGCCGCCGTTCCCGGACGGCACGCACATCGTCGGAGACGACTCGCGCATCGAGGTCGACGGCTCGGGCAACATCGTCATCTATTACCAAGACGCGACCGTCGGCGATCTTCGCGTCGCGAGCGCGCCGCCGAGCGCGGACAAGCACACGTGGACGATCAAATCCGTTCCGCAGCCGAACAAGTTCGCGGGTTTCTTTCCACAAGCGGTGCCGGGCTCGACGCAGGTTACCAATTGGTGGCGCGCGACCGATCCCGCGACGAAGAACATCACCGGCGACGTCTCGTTCCTCACGCCGTAGTCAAGACGCGCGCAAGCTACGCGGCGCGTACGTCGCCGGTCTTCGGATCGAACGTGCGCATCGCGGGCCCGCTCGCGCGCTCGCGTTCTGCGGCGACGAGCTCGAGCAGCTCTTCTTTCGTGACGATTCCCGTCTCGAGGAGAGCCCGCATGAAGCCATCGACATAGCCGTGGGCTCGTGAGAGGCGCGTATGCGTCTCGCCTGCCGCTTTCGCGACGAAAATATCCGCAAGCATGGAGCGGAGGTCCATGAGAAGTTCGCTTCGATCACGCATTCTTCGGCTATAAGAGGCCGCACCGAAGCGGGCCAACTTTTCGCGGCGCGAATAGTGGTGGTTTGCCTGGCGTTGAAGTAGACGAGCATCACCCGCATGGCGAGCGCCTCTTCCCTCACGGCCTTTGACGAGCTCACCGGGCATTCGAAGCTCGGTGAAATGGCGTCGATCGCGCATCGCGTGGCGCGGAGCATGGCCGAGGCGCATCGAACCGAGCCCGCGCCCGAGGCGAAAGCCAAGGCCGAGGAGCAAAGCATCACGCCGGAAGAGTCGAAGACGTCGTTCGGCGATGCGATCGCCGTTCTCGAGCGGGGCCCCGAGAACGACGCGGAACGAGCGCTCGCAGCGGCGCTTTGGGCACATGCGATCGCGGAGAACCGACCGAAGTCCGCGGAAGACGAAGACGCGCTCGCACGCGATATTTTGTGGCTCGCCGCCTTCACTGCGTTCGATGCGACCGCGCTCCTCGATCGCGCGCTCGGAGACGCCGCGAGCGACATGTGGACGGCGATCGCTGACGTCGTGAAGCAGATCGACGCGCGCAAGATCGCGAACGCGAAGCGCGCGGAGGCCATCGTCGGCGCCGTCGCGCTGTCGCTC
>JAICXU010000433.1 GCA_025934595.1 Polyangiaceae bacterium
ATCAAGGCGCGCACGGGCAAAGGCCTCGACGGCATGGCGTGGCTTCTCCTCTGTCTGAATTTTTTCTGGTTCGTGATTCCGAACCTGCTCGTCGGTAAAAATAATCTCTGGGGTCATCCCGAGATCGCGTTGTGGTTTCCGTACGCGCTCCCGTTCTTCCACTGCGTGCAATATCTCGGCGTCACGTGCCATCGCACGCGAGGCCTCGGCGAGGTGCGACCGATCTTGCTCCTCGTGCTGCTCATGGGAATCGGATGGTTCGTATTCGAGGGTTACTCGTATAGCGTGCAGTTCGCCGGTGGGATCGCGGACGACAAGGCGCTCGCCCTCGTGATGGCGCTCGCGAACATCCACCATTTTTGGCTGGACGGCATGATGTGGAAACGCCCGAAAAAAGCAGCCGCCTCCGCCGCCGCACAGCCATCATCGAATGCCCTCGCCGACGCGAAGAGCGCATAACGCCCAACGTCACTTCACGACGATCGGCGTCTTCGTCGGCTTGTACTTGTTGTCGACCTCGCCATCGACGACGCGAAGGCTTCCCCCGACTTCGTCGGTGTCGACCGCCGCTTTCAAGAGCTTCAAATAACTCTGCTGCGAGCCGTCGATGAGCTCGTGCGTGAAGCGTCCGAGCGCGTAGCCCGAGTGCCAGCTCGGTGCTTCCATGCCGTTCACGACCATGTCGAGGTTCTTCGTTCCGCCCTGTTTCAAGTCGTAATAGCCGTGGTTGTAATAGTTGTACGAAACGCACCCGTCGATGAAGAGCATCTGGTAGCTCGACGGAAAATCGTCCGCCGTGAAGTTGGACGGATCGAGCGGGCCGTAGCCGATGTACGAATGGCCGTTGTAGATGAACACGTCGCTGTTCTTGATCGCATACTTGTGCGGACCTTGATCGCCGCCCGATCCGAAGTACGTCATGAGCTCGATGGTCACGTTCTTCGTCGAGCCCGAGCCGATCTTCACGGACACGGGCGCCTCGAAATGGATCCAATGGTAGGTGACTTTGTCGGCCACCGCGCCGAGGAGCGCGTCGCGATCGACGCCGCTCGGTAGATTGTCGTTCACGACATCGAGGAATCCGCCGGGGAGCGTCACCGTCTTGCCGCCGACGGTGTAGGTCGAGAGGTCGGAGTTGTCGTCCGTGCTGGCGACCTTGAAATCACGGTCTTTCGTGGCTTCTCGCACCTGATCGATCCACTCGCCCCACGCCGAGTCTTGGCTCATGTGGTCGTACGATTTGTCGTCGATGAGCCCGTTCACGAACGAGATGACGAGGCGATTCGATTTCACGCCGCCCGCCCAGAGGCGATCGTATTCGGGATAGGTGGTCCCGCCGAGCGTCTTCGCGGACGAGAGCTTCACCGTGATGGGCACGTAGAGGCGATCGATTTCGCTTTGCGCGACGTCGCCCGTTGCGATCTTCGCCGTGTCGGCGTCGATCGTCTTTTGTTCTTTCGCGATCGCGGCGTGACAACCATCGACCGAAGGATCGAAAACGTACCAAATCGAATTCTCGAACTCTTTCGCTTCGTCGTCGTTCGCCGTGCACTCGGTCAAGATGCGCGCGTTCTGCGACGCGTAATCCGGATTCATCACGGCCGTGGAGAGCGCCGTGCGCGTCGCCATCGCGACGGGAACGACTGCCGCATCGTTGTAGACGTACGTGACCTTCTCCATCGTCTTCGTCGTCTTCGAGGACGGCGACGCGACGGTGATCTTCGTTTTCTTGAACGTGCTCGCGTCGACGTCTTTCAGCTCGCGAGATGCCACGCCGACTTCGGCCGTACGCAGCGCCCCGAACGCCGTCTGCGTTTGCGCGCGGACGGCGGAGAGAATGTCGTCGTCCGACGCGTTCTCGTCGACGTACACGTAACCCGTGAACGTGAGCTTGCGCGCGCGCGCCGAAGCGCTCGTGAGATCGTCTTCGGTGTCGTCCGTACCGTCATTCGCGTTGCCGGAGCACGCCGCAGAGAGAGCCATCAAGGCGAAGAGCGAGAGCTTGGTGAGGGGTCGCATGTGCGGGGCGAACTAGCACGTCGCATGCCGCCCCACATGTAGGGCACAAAGCCCCCAACGGCCTCAAAATCCCGCAATTTCCCGCGCCTCAGGGCGGGAGCCCCGGATCAGGACGCACCCACACCTACATGGTCTCCGATCCAGGCGACGACCGCCAAGCCGCCGAGGTCGCCAAGTTAACAGGGTTCAGAAACCAGATTTTTCCACTTGGCGTGCTCGGCGCCTTGGCGGTTCATCGTCTCAGTAGACAGGCGCCCCGACTTTCAGGGTGATGGGCGACGCGCTTTGCATGAATTGGTTGTCGAGCTCGCCGTCGACGACGCGCATCGGATCGTAGTCGTTCTCACCCCAGGGCTCGTCGATCTCCATGCCCTTCAAGAGATCGATGTACGCCTCCTGCTTCCCGTCGATGAGACCATCCAAGAAATTCGCGGTCGCGACGCCCATGTCGTTCACGTAAGCGGGCAATCCGTTCAAGACCATGTCGAGGTTCTTCGTGCCGCCCGGCTTCATCGCGAAAAAATCCTCATGGTAGTAGTTGTAGGAGATACACGAGTCGACCAGCATGATCTGGTAGTTCGAATTGAAGTTCTGCGGGCCGTAGAGAAACGGCTCGAGCGGTCCGTGACCGAAGTGCGAGTGTCCGTTGTAGAGGAACACGTCGCCGTACCAGAACGCTTCGAGATATCTCCATTGCGCGTGCTGGCGCGCGTCGGCTGATCCGTCCTCGTAGCCGTAGAACGTGCGCACCTCGATCGTCACGTTCTTCGATCCGTGCGCGGCGTCGCTCACCGTCACCGGCAAGTCCCAGTAGATCCACCGCTCCGTGAAATTCGCGAGCGCGGCTTTGCGGAGCTCCGCGATCTTGTTCGCATCGCTGCCGACCATCGCGGGGTAGTCATTTCGATCCAGCAGCCACGAGAACATCGCGTCGTACGTGACGTTCGGAACCTTCTGGCCCTCGACGTACACGTCTTCGAGCATCGCTCCCGGATTCGTGTAAACAGGCCGGAAATTAGGCTGCGCGCGGAGCATCGTGCGCAAAAACTTGATGCCTTCTTGGCCGAGAATGTCGTCTGGATTCGTCTCGTCCGTGTCGACGCCGAAGAACGCGTAGACGATCACCTTCGACTTGTCGGTGCCCATTCCATAGAGGCGATCGTACTCGGGCGAATAATTTTTTCCCGGCAGCTGCGGTGCATCGAGGCGCGCCGTCACGGGCATGAACCAACGCGAAGCTTCGTGCGGACCGATCTTCGAGCTGTCGTGGAGTGCGCTCGTCTCCGTTTGAATGGCAGTGAGCTCGTTCTCGATGAGCGACGCGCACGAGCTCATCGTCGGCGTGTAGTGGTACCAGAGCGAGTCGGTGTCGGTGGTCGTGTCGTCCGAGCAATTTTGGATGAGCGTGCTCGCGTGCTGTGCGTAGTCGTCGGCCAGCATCGTGAACGAGACCGCGCTCGCCGCTGCGAGCGAGTTGGTGACGACCGCGACGTCGTCGTAAGGGTAGGTGACCTTCAAGACCTGCGACGTCGCGCTCGGATTCGAAGGATCGACGACGGTCATCACCTGCCGCGTCCACTTCGACGGATCGAGATTGTGCTGCGAGTCGCGATCGTTCATCGAAACTTCGGGTTGACGAAGCGCGCCGATGCCGCTCTTCACCTGTCGCGCGATCGCCACCCCGATGTCCTGATCGCTCGCGCCGGTCGGCACGTACACGTACGACTGAAAGTGAAACCCACGCTGCGCGCTGTTCGCGCTGGTGAGATGACTGTCCGAGGTCGTCCCATCCGACTCTTCCGAGCTACTGCAAGCCAGCGGAAGGACTGCCAAAGCGACGCAGGCAAGACGCGTAAATAGGCGAAACATCAAGGGCTCCTTTAGTAACTCAGAACAGCGTTACTAGCGCCGTCTTCTACGCGCGCCAGGAGAAAAAATTCCCCGGGTCTGTGGACCGCGAGTCGACAGCTGTCGCGCCCCGGTTCAATGGTCGTGGACGAGATCGTGCGGAGGGAGGCCCGGTTTTCCTGAGCTCTGCAGCAGATTCATCGAGAATTTTAGGCAATGCGTCCCTGGAGTGAGACTTGCACGACCGAGAGCGGGGCGGAAATCGAGAGATCTCCATCGATGATCGCAAAAGCCACCGCATCGACACCGTCGCTCATCGATCCCGACGACGAAGAGCTCAAGACGTACACGTGCGCCGACTGCGC
>JAICXU010000702.1 GCA_025934595.1 Polyangiaceae bacterium
AAAAACCGGGGCAAACAGCACAATCCGGTCACGGGCTCCGGTGGAATGCTCCTCGGTCGCGTGCTGCAGCTCGCGCCGGGAAGGCCGAACGAGTCCATCTCCGTCGGTGACCGTGTGGCGACGCTCGTCTCGCTGTCCCTCACACCGCTCACGATTTCTTCCATTTCCGCCGTGCGCCGTGAAAGCGCTCAGCTCGACATCGAAGGTGAAGCGGTGCTCTTCGCGAGCGGCGCGTATGCGAAGCTTCCGACCGACATGCCCGAGCGTCTCGCGCTCGCGGTGCTCGACGTGGCGGGTGCAGCGCCGCAAGTGGCGCGGCTCGTGAAACCGGGAAATGCGGTGCTCATCCTCGGTGGCGGCGGAAAAAGCGGCATTTTGTGTGCTGCCGAAGCCAAGCGAAAAGCAGGCGACTCGGGAAAAATCATCGCGGTGGAGAGCCACGAAAAATATGCGAGCGATCTCGAAAAGCTCGGTGTGGTCGACGCGATCGTGGTCGCCGACGCACGTGATCCGGTCGCCGTGCGCAAAGCCGTGATCGAGGCGAACGGCGGCAAAGAGGTCCACTGCACGTTTTCGTGCGTGAACGTCGAGGGCGCGGAGATGAGCGCGATCCTCGCGACGCGCGATCGCGGCATCGTTTATTTTTTCGCGATGTCGACGAGCTTCACGAAAGCTGCGCTCGGCGCCGAGGGCGTCGGCAAAGACGTGGACCTCGTGATCGGCAATGGCTACGCGCACGGCCACGCCGATCATTCGTTGCAAATGATGCGCGAATTTCCGAAGATTCGATCGCTCTTCGAAGCTCGTTACGGTTGACGCGAGCGGGCCATGGACGTTCCATGCGCGCCATGGAATCTCCGTCGCGTTTTTTTGGGCCGCGCCCCATCACCGACGTCGCCGCCGAGCTCGGGCTCGCCGATGCCGAGGTCGACCTCTACGGAAAGACGAAAGCGAAGATCGCGCTGTCGGCGTTGTCGCGTCCCGCAAAAGGCAAAGGCCGGCTGATTTTGGTGACGGCGATCAATCCGACGCCCGCCGGCGAAGGCAAAACGACGACGTCGATCGGTTTGGCGATGGGCATGCGGCGCCTCGGGAAAAATGCCGTTTTGGCGCTTCGCGAGCCTTCACTCGGCCCCGTCTTCGGCGTCAAAGGCGGCGGCACCGGCGGCGGAAAAGCGTCGCTCACGCCCGCCGACGACATCAATCTTCATTTCACGGGCGACATCCACGCGATCACGACCGCGCACAATCTCCTGTCCGCGCTCATCGACAACGCGATCTACTTCCGCGACAAAGTCGGCGACGAGCAAGGCGGCGCGGGCGAGATCGATCCGCGCCAAGTGACCTGGGGACGCGCGATGGACATGAACGATCGCTTCCTTCGCAATTGCATCGTCGGGCTCGGCGGCAAAGCGCACGGCAAGTCACGCGAGGACCGCTTCGACATCACGGCTGCGAGCGAAGTGATGGCGATCTTGGCGATGGCTTCGAGCTACGAGGATCTCGAAGCGCGCCTGTCGCGCATCGTGATCGGCTCGACGTACGAAGGCACGGCGGTGACGGCGGGCATGATCGGCGCGGCACCCGCCATGACGGCGGTGCTCCGCGATGCGCTGAAACCGAACCTCGTGCAAACGCTCGAAGGCGGCCCGGCGATCGTCCACGCGGGTCCCTTCGGCAACATCGCGCACGGATGCAATAGCGTGCTCGCGACGCAGCTTGCGATGAAGCTCGGCGACTACGCGATCACCGAAGGCGGCTTCGGATTCGACCTCGGCGGCGAAAAATTCTTGAACATCAAGACGCGCGTTGCGGGCGTGTGGCCACGCGCGGTGGTGCTCGTCGCCACGCTTCGCGCGCTGAAGATGCACGGCGGCGCGCCGGTGAAAGAAGCGGGAAATCCGAACGCGGCGGCGCTGGAAAAGGGTCTGCCGCACCTCGAGAAACACATCGAAAACGCGGGAATTTATGGGCTTCCCGCGATCGTCGCCATCAACGTGTTTCCGCACGACACCGAAGAAGAATTGAAGCTCGTCGAGAGCGCGGCGAAGAAGCTGGGCGCGACGATGGCGCGCTGCGAAGGCTTCGCGAAAGGTGGCGAAGGTGCGACGGAGCTCGCGAAGACGGTGTGCGAGATCGTCGACGCCACGGATGCGAATCCTCCGAAGCCGCGCTACGTCTACGACCTCGCCGACGCACCCGAAGAAAAAATTCGGAAGCTCGCGAAGAAGATCTACGGCGCAGACGGCGTCGTGTTCTCTGGGTCGTCGGAAAAAGATCTGAAGCGCATCAAAGACCTCGGCTACGAAAAATTGCCGATCTGCATGGCGAAGACGCAACTCTCGCTCACCGACGATCCCAAGATCGTGGGACGCCCGAAAGATTTCACGGTCACCGTGCGCGAGGTCCGTCTGTCGGCTGGCGCGGGATTCCTCGTGCCGCTCACGGGCGACATGATGACGATGCCGGGTCTGCCGAAGGTGCCCGCGTCGCGCAACATCAAGCTCCTGCCGAACGGCACCATCAAGGGCTTGATGCAGAACGACTAGACGATTGGTCCGCCGCCTGTCCTGCGATGCATCGCCTGCTTTTCGCCAATCGGTAGCTGCTCATCGCAAGGTGAGTGCCTCGAATAAAGAAGCGATGAGAACGATTTGCGAACCGGTCACCCTACGCGCTCGCCGTCTGGTCGACGCACGTGCTCAATGCTCGTGGCAAACGCATTGCCCGATGGACGAGCAGCTCACAGGAAAACAGTCGCCGTCGCCGCCTTGATCCCCACGTAGCCTCATCGATCCTTGGGCACGCAGACTGTGAGGGCGTGGTACAGCGCGGTCGCGACCTCACCGCTCGTGGCAGTCGCAG
>JAICXU010000063.1 GCA_025934595.1 Polyangiaceae bacterium
CGACCTCGACCACGCGCACGCCGGATTCGACGAGCCTCCGCGCGACGAGCACACCGCGACCGAAATCGGTGTCGCCGTACATCGCTTGGGTAGCGGCGGTCTCCTTCGAGACGTCGAACGCGCCGATCTTCGGACTGTGCATCATGCGAATGGCTTGGTCGTAGACGGCGCTGCGACCTTGCACCTGCACGTCGTTGTTGTGGCCGTAGAACTCGTCGTCCAAGTCGTCGAGGAGCGATTCGCGTGAATGAAAGCGCGCGTCGTCCACGTCGTGGAAAAACGCGACGTTCTGCGGCGGCACGGAAGCGTTCTGCACGATGAACGGCCCGTATTCCTTGCCGAGAAATCCCGCGCCGATCGACGGCCCGCCGATGCTCACGAAATTCGGTAAATCCGCGCCTTTCACGCCCACTTCTTCCGCGACCCATCCTCCGAGCGAAGGATGCTGCACGGTAGGATTCGGCGAGTAACCCGTGTGCACGTAATAGCGCGCGCGATCGTGGTTGCCCTCTTTGCTCGACATGTTGCGAATGAGCGAGAACTTGTCGCCTTGCTCCGCGAGCATCGGAAGGTGCTCCGAAATTTCCATTCCGGTCGCGCGCGTCTTCACGGATTTGAATCGCGCCGTCGGGGCACCGGGCTTCGGATCGAACGTGTCGATGTGCGAAGGTCCGCCGTTCAGCCAAAGGACGATGCACGCCTCGGCTTTCGGCGCCTTTGCCGCCGTCGCGCCCGTCGCCGCGAATGCGTCATGTGCGAAGAGGCGAGATGCGAGCATGCCCGCGATGCCGCCCGTCGCTCCCAAGAGGAGGTCGCGTCGAGTCACCGGCCTGGTCCAAACGGGAAGGTGTCGTT
The DNA here is from genome assembly GCA_025934595.1 of Polyangiaceae bacterium. GTDB lineage: Bacteria > Myxococcota_A > Polyangia > Polyangiales > Polyangiaceae > JAICXU01. Next base: position 856 of record JAICXU010000063.1, read on the forward strand.
TCATCGTCGTCCTCAGTGCTGGAAGTTGAACTCGCTCGAATTGAGCTGAGCCCACATCAAATCTTCGTAAGCTTGCCGCTTCGCGTCGACGTGCAGCTTGTCGGCCCGTTGCTCGAGCCGCTTCTCGACGTTTTGGAGCGGATCGCCGTTCGGTGCTTTGCGTGTATTTTTGCCGGCTTTTTCGCCCTTTTTCGGCGCCGTCTGCGCGTCGACGGGTTTGTTCGAGTCGTCCGTGATGACGACGTCGCGTGGCTTTTGCACGAACGCGACCCACTTCTTGAGCTCGTCGTCGGTCGGCTCGCGCGAGAGAGTGCGCAGCGTCATCTCGCGCACGTGCGCGGGGTCTCCGCCGGGCTCTTTGACGATGTCGGCGATGGCGAGCGTGGGCAACGCCGACGCTCCGCGGTTGATGAGGTTCCCGTTCATCAGCAGCAACGCTTGTGAGATCGTGCCGTCGAACTCGTCGTGGTGATCGCTCATCTCGTCGACGTCGAAGACGAACGAGAATTGACGGCGCATCGCGAACCGCAGCCTGTCGATGTTTTCGCCGGCCGCCTTCTCGAGCACGTTGTCGAGGTTCGTCGCGCGCGCGACCGAATCGAGGAGCTCGTCGGGCCCGAGCCTTTGCAGTTGGAAATGTCCCCACAGCTTTTCGTCCATTTCACCCGGCTGCGAAATGGCATCCGCGCGTTGATACGCCTCGGTCATCGCCATCACGCGCATCAAGTGTTTCAGGTCGTAGCCGCTCGCGATGAAATCGGCGGCGAATTTGTCGAGCAGCTCGGTGGCCATCGGCGGATTCGATTCGCGAAAATCGTCCACGGGCTCGAAGAACCCGCGGCCGACCAGCTGCCCCCACGTGCGATTCACGATCTCTTTCGCGAACCAGGGATTCTTCGGGCTCGTCATCCAATCTGCGAGGGCTACGCGGCGATTCGCCGCGTTCGAGAGATCGGTGCCGTCGAGCGTCTTCGCAGGTGACTGCTGAATTTGCACGAGATCTGCGGGCGCATTTTTTCCGCCGCGCACCGGATGGTCGACGTCGACGAGGTCGAACTTGCGCGTGCCCATGCCTTTCGTTTTGTCGACCGGCTGGGGGCGCGTGCGCGTGAAGAACGCGGCGAAGCTGCGAAAATCCGTCTGCTTCCACTTTTCGCTTTTGTGGTCGTGGCATTGCGCACACTGGATCTGCACGCCGAGGAACACGCGCGACGTCGTGCCGGCGACGTCGGGAAGATTGTCGAAATGCAAAAACCAATTCACGGCGCCGTTGATCTTCGCGTCGTTCGTGTCGCGTTCGGCCTCCGATTTGTCGAACGGCCTGCCGCCGAGGCTGTTTTGGCCCGTCGCCGTGATGAGCGCGTGCACCATCTTGTCGTACGGAACATTTTTTTCGAATTGCTCGTGGAGCCACGCACGAAACGCGAATCGATCGACGACGCCCGGGCGCACATCGCGACCGAGGAGAATGCGATCCCACACGTTCGTCATGTGATCCGCGTACGCGGGGCTCGCGAGGAGCGAATCGACGAGCTTTTGCCGCTTGTCGGGAGATTGGTCCGCGAGGAACGTCTGCACTTCTTTCGACGTCGGGATCACGCCGGTGAGATCGAGCGACGCGCGCCGAATGAAGGTGGCGTCGTCCGCAACTCCCGCGGGCGTCACCGAATTTTTCTTCCACTCGTTCTCGAGGAGCGCGTCGGCATCGCCCGGTCCCATCAGCTTCGGCGACGGCGGAGGCGGCGCCCCTTTCGCAGGCGGCGAAGGGCTGCGCGAAGCTGGCGGCGGATTCGATGCGCACGCGGCGACGAGCGCCCCGATCGCGAGCGGAACGATGAGGCCAAGATGCGATTTCATACGCCCTCCAGCATATCGCTGTTCGGGCAACCTGCGCGCGGGCTCCTTTGTTCGCGTCACCGCCGTAAAGAAGCCTGTTTGTGGGCTTCGATCGCTTTTTAGAAATGTCCCGTGATGAGCGGGACGGTCTCCGGCACCGGAAGGCGCGGACCTTCGTGCGTCGCGTAGACGGGCACTTTTTTGAAGACGTCCTGGCCGATGTCGGCGCTCTTCGGCGATGGCTGTCCGGGCGCGGTGATCGTCTGATCGAGCTTCGTCGATCCATTTCCGGCGACGAGCACGATGCCGGTGATGACGCCCGCGACGCCGAGGCCCATCATGCTGAGGCCCACGACCTGCGCGCCCGACGTGTCGACGTAGCTGCCTTCCGAGTACGACGTGCCGTGGCTCGCGAGATTGACGATGCCGACGACGAGCTCGACGAAGCATCCGATCACGAACACGGGCACGCCGACGCCGATCAGCACGATGCCGCCGGCGAAGCCGCCTTTCGATGCGGGGTCCGCGCTGATGAAGATGTGATCGCCGGGTCTGCCCGCGAGCTTGAACGTGCGCGATGCGCGGACGCCCGATCCCGCGAGGCGATAGATGCCCGAGAGCGGCATCTCTTGATCACATGGAGCCGAGCACATCGTCGCCCAGCCTCCTTTGACGGGCTTCCCGGCCGGCGCACCCTGAAGAGTCGCTTGGCTTTCGAGGTCGACGTCGCCGTCGATGTGCACGAGCACCGTTCCTTGATCGGCAGGAGGCGGCGGCGGTGGCGTGCCCGCGGTGGTCGGCGCCGGTTGCGCAGTGTTCAGCGGAACGCCGTTGCGAATGATGTGATCGATGACGTCCCAGCGAATGCGCGCGGACTGTCCATTCGACAGCTGCAACGTCACGTGGTCGCCCGGCAAGATCTCGATGAGGCTTCCTTTGAGCATGCCGCCGTCGCGAAGCACGACGGTGTCGGCGCCGGTGTCTTGCGCGGCGGCGTTGCCCGGCGAAAAAAAGACGAGCGCGGGGGTGAGCGTGGTCGTGATTTGAAGCGCGGCCGTCAGAATTGTCGATCCTCTACTTAAGCGTTTCAAGGTATCTCCTTGGGCGTTCGGCGAGCTGGCCCGAAGGCATTCGAGCAATCGGCGTTCCACCCCCGAGCAAGCATTCTACGGCTATTTTTAGCGGAAAACGCAGACCCCTGTAAACAAAGGGGCACGCCTCGGAGGGATCAAGCGTTCGCGACGGCGCCCGCGGAGATCATGTCCACGAGGAGGCGCGTGCGGCCGATGATGACTTCGTCGCCGTGCACGAGCTCGGCCTCGCCCTGGAGCCGGACGAAGACGCCGGTGCGCGATTCGAGATCGGTCAAGACCACGACCTGCGCCTGCTCTTCGAGCACGCAATGTTGCTCGGAGACGAGCGGATCGCGCACGATGATGTCGCCGGCGGCCGACCCGATCTGCGCCATGCCGCCCTTCATCACCGCGCACGCACCGAGCGCCCCGCGCTCGAAGATCTGCACGACGCGGTAGGAGCTCGGCCACTTCGGCGAAGAATAGAAATACGTAGGACCTTCCGTCGGCTCGTCGTCCGCGATCGGATTTTTTTCGATGCGAAAGAGCTGATCGCCGATGATGAACTCGTCGCCGGCATTGAGCTCGACGCGCGACCGGATGCGCAGAAACGCGCCATTTCCGCCCTCGAGATCTTCCAGCCAGAGGCGCCCGTCGCGCCACCGGAGCGCCGCTTCGTGAGGATGACAGAATTTGTCACCGGGAAGCGCAACGCCGTTCGGGCCTGCGTAGCTCGAGCCGGGGCCGATGAGCGTCTCTTCGTCGTAGATCGGATATTGCTCGGGCCCGCCGGAGAGGCTTCGCTGCACTTGCAACGTCGCGAGCACGCGCTTCGTCTCCGCGCTCGATGCGAGCGGCGCGCGGGCAATGCGCGTGGGCGCCTCCGATGCCGTGGGCGCAACGGGAGCTCGAAGGCTCGGCGGGCCGTCGGCAGGCGCGCCTTCGCCCTGCTTTTTTCGCGTGAGCTGCTTCACGTTCACGTCGGGCTCGTGCGTGAGCACCTCCATGCCCCCGATCGTGCGTCCTTCGATGATCGGATCGAATCGCCCGTCGCGCAGCATGAGCAGCATTTCCATCTGCTGCCCCTTCATGAGCGCGCGCACGTATTGCGCGATGTCCGAGCGCGCGACGTGCTCGTTGTAGTTTCGTTTGTGGCTCTTGATGACGCGTCCGCCGTCCGCGAAGAGGTGCGTGATGATGTGCGGCTTGTCGAGACCCGAGTCCTCCGTCTGCACGTGGAAGACTTGGCTCTTGTACTTCACGTTGTTGTTGAAGCCGACTTGCGCGCGCCGGAACGACGGCGGCGCCATCTCGCGCTCGAAGCGGCTGATCGTGTCGGGATCGAAACGCGCGATCGCGGCGTCGAGCTCGGCGTGGTCGCTGCCGACGCCCTCCATGCGCTCGAACGCTTGTTTCGCGACCGGCGATCCGGGGTTCAGGCGGAGCGCTTCGGCGAGGAGCTGCTGCCCTTCGACGTCGTTCGGTCCCGAAGCGGCGAACGCAGCGAAGATCTGGATCGCCTCGTCGACGCGATTCCGCTCGACGAGCCATTTTCCGATCTTCAAAGCGGTCGCGCGGGGCGTCGCCATATTCCCGGGCGAGGGTAGACGCCCGCTACTGATCGATCAAGGTTGACGACAGCGATTCTCCGGACCTTGGCGAAAGCGTACCATCGACCTCACGCATGATTACCTTCAGCCAAGATCCGAATTTGGCCGAGAGCCAGATGCAGGCCGTGATTTTTTACCTCACCACGTTCGGCTACATCGACGGCGATTTCGACACGAGCGAGAAGAGCTTCGTGCGCGAATACATTCGCAGACTCGTCACGCTGCGCGCCACGAGCGCGATGCACGGCACCGATCCGAATCTTTTGAACGAGACGATCGAGAAGTACACGCGCCACTTTTGCGAAGTGTTCGAGGCCACCGACACGCGCATCAAAGAGCTTTTTTTGGAGCCCGTCGCGAAAGACGAAGACCCGCAGAACTTCGTGATGACGAAGCTGAAGCTGCGCTGCTTCGAGATCTTCCAGAGCTTTCCGAAAGACGCGCAAGACTCGCTGATGAGTGCGATCGACGAGCTCGTGATGGCGGATGGTGAGGCGCATCCTGCGGAGCTGAAGTTCCGCGCCGAGCTCGCCGATCTCTTGGCGACCGAGCACGAGCTCGAGCTACTCGACGAAGACGCGGACGAGCCGAACGTGCGCGTCGAGGCGCCACGACACACGAAGTCGAACGGCGCGACGCACCCGTTTTTTTCGCCGACCGAGCTTCCGTATTCGGAAAATCCCGCGGAGGTCGAACGGCAAGTCGCGGGCGATTTGGCGCTCCTCCAGAAGGCGCGCGCCGTGCTCGAGGATCAGCGCGCGCGCGGCAACGGGATGCTCGCGGGCAAAAAATCGATGGCCGAGCTCGACGGAGGACCGGAATTTCTCGACGGTCACGTCTACGTCGTTCCGAAAAATCCCGAGCGCATGTACGAGCTCCTCGTCCTCGGCGACCTGCACGGTTGCTACAGCGTCCTCAAAGCGGCGGTGATGCAGTCGCGCTTCTTCGAGAAGGTCGACGCCTTCCGCTCCGACCCGCACAAGTACCCCGAGCCGAAGCTCATTTTGCTCGGCGACTACATCGATCGCGGGCTCTTCTCGCTGAACGGAGTCTTGCGCGCCGTCTTGCAGCTCTTCGTCACCGCGCCCGAGCACGTCTACGTGCTTCGCGGAAATCACGAATACTTCGTCGAATACAAAGGCAACGTGTACGGCGGTGTGAAGCCGGCGGAGGGCATCGATGCCTTGAAGCCCTTCGTCTCGGTCGACGTGCTTCGCGAATACATCGCGTTCTTCGAGGCCATGCCGAACATGCTCCTCTTCGACCGCACCCTCTTCGTGCATGGCGGCATCCCGCGCGATCGCTTGATCAAAGAGCGTTACAAAGATCTCTCGAGCCTCAATGACGCCGACATGCGCTTCCAAATGATGTGGAGCGACCCGAGCACGGCCGACGTCGTGCCGAGCGATTTACAGGACAAATCGGCTCGATTTTCGTTCGGCAAGCTCCAGGCGCGAGCATTTCTTCAGCGCCTCGGCGTGACCACGATGATCCGCGGGCACGAAAAAGTGAACGACGGATTTTCGCAGTCCATCGACGACGAGCAAGTGAAGGTCTACACGCTCTTCTCGGCCGGCGGCGCGACGAACGAAGATCTTCCGCAAGACTCGAGCTATCGAACGGTGACGCCGATGGCGCTGACGATTCGCTCGGACGCGAACGGTCTCGAGGTCACGCCATGGGCGCCGGACTACGCCACCTACAACGCGCCCGACAAGAACGCGTTCTTCAAGATCTGAGAAGTGAACCGCCAAGTCGCCGAGAACACCAAGAAGGATCAAAAATCCAGATTTTCTCGGCGACCTCTGCGGCTTGGCGGTTAGCCTAGGTCCCGTCGCGGAGCGGTCGCCCGTCGGAGTCGGTCACCTTGCCGGCGAACATCATGATGCCGTCGATGATCGGCCAAAACACGCCGAGCCCGCACGTGAGCCACGAGACGGCGATTTGCGCGATCGCGATGCCGGTGTGGCCCGTGTAAAAGCGGCCCGCGCCGAACCCTCCGAGAAAGATTTGGAGGATGCCGGCAATGACCTTGGATTTGTCCGAGAAGGGAATGCCCGTCATCGGATCGACCCCGAAGGGCGCGCCGGGCATCGGCACCGGCGCCATGCCCATCCCGGGAGCGCCGGGCTGCGCGTAGGGATTCGGCTGCTGATATCCCGGCTGGGCGTAGCCCGGCTGCTGCGGCTGCCCGTACGGATTTTGCGGAGGCTGCCCATACGGGTTTTGACCGTATCCCCCGCCCCCCGGGGGAGGGGGCCCACCCGGCGGCCCGCCGTAGCCTCCGCCGCCCTGCATTACTTGCGCTCGGCCGGCGAGAGGATGATCTCGACGCGGCGATTGTTGGCGCGACCCTCGGCGGTGCCGTTGTCGGCGATGGGGTTGTCGGGGCCGTGACCTTCGGCTTTGACCATCGTCGGATCGATGCCGTGGCTCACGAAGTAGTTGCGCACGGAATCGGCTCGTTTTTGCGACAGATCCATGTTGTACGCACGCGCGCCCTGCGAGTCGGTGTAGCCCGCGATCGTGACGTTGCGCGACGGGTCGCTCTTGATGGCAGTGACGACGTTGTCGAGCGCGGCCATGGCCGCGGGAAGGAGGTCGCTCTTGTTCGATGCGAAGAGGACCGAGCCCGAGAGCGTGATGACGGTCCCGCGCGTGTCTTGCTTGATCGTCGCCATCTTGGCGAGCGCGTCCATCGATTCTTTGAGGTGCTTCTCGGCCTCTTCGCGTGCCTTTTTCTCGGCCGCGAGCTGCTCGTTCGTCTTCGTGAGCTGCTGGCGTGCCGCCGACAGATCCGCCTGTGCGCGCTGGCCCATCGCGATCTGCGTGTCTTGCAGATCTTTCACCGACTTGTCGCGCGCGGCTTCGGCTTGTTTCATCCCGGCCTGCGCTTCGGCGAGCTCCGCCTTTCGCAGCGCGACGTACGCGCGGTCGCGCGTCTCGGGTGACGACGGGTCGTCGTTGAACGCTTTCTCCGCGATGTCGAGCGACTCTTTCGCGACGTGCACTTGCGCGGGATCGACTTGATTCGTGGGGCCGTTCAGCGCGCGTTCATAGGCCGCGCGGGCGTCGACGAGCTCCTTCGGCGGCGGCGTGGATCCACACGCGACGGTAGCGAGGATCAACGGGAAAATAAGCGCGGTCTTGTTCGTCATCATCTTCTTGTTCCTGAAGTTCATGAAGGTCATGATGGGGAGCCTCACGCGACTACTGCACGTTGTTCGACGACTTGAGCTTCGCGAGCTGCACCTGCGCGTCCTTCGCTTGCTGCTGCGCGGTGGATTGGCGCGCGAGCGCGACGGCGAGCTCGGCGTCGGCGTCAGCGCGCATGAGCACGAAATCGGCGCGCTCGTTGTCGCCGTCGGTCATGAGCTGCTTCGCTTGATCGATCTGCTCCTGCGCGAGCTTCAAGTGGAGGGCGGCTTGCGGCTCGTTCTGCCCACCCACTTCTTGCGCGGCGCGAACGGCGGATTCGGAATCGGCCATGCGTGCCGTCGGCGGTGGGTACGACGCTCCGCAACCGGCGGCGAACGCGAGCGTGACAAGCGCTGGCAAAGCGAGCGAATGACGAGATTTCATGGTGGCTAAGTCATATCGCCCGGCGGGGTATCATGTAAAGCCGTGCGACCCATCGACGAGCTCTCCCTCTTATTGAAACCCGCCGGCGGCGGTTTGTACCTCGTATCCACGGGGCGCGCCGAGCAACGAGCCTTGCAGCGCAGCCTCTACGGATTGCCGGAAGCCGCCGACGAGAGTCGCATCGAGGCCGCGTGGCGCGCGTCGCTCGATCGCATTTCGACCGCAAAAATAGCCATGATCGCGATCCCGTCCGACGTCGGCGCGGGATTTTTACGTGGCGCGAACATGGGACCGGCCGGAATCCGCCGCGCGCTTCATTCGGACGCGGGCTTTTTGGCGCGCATGGAGGAAGAGGGCATCGTCGACGTCGGCGACGTGTTCGTGGTGCCGCAGCTCCTCAGCGACGAGATGCTGTCGGACGCGCAGCGGGCGGCCACGTGCGCCGCCATCTACCCGCACCTCGCGCCGGAGGCGGCCGCCGCGCTGCCCGTGTCGCCGCTGTCGATCGCGGAGGCGGCGCTCGACCGGCTGCTGGTGCAGAACCCCGCGCTCCGGATCGTCGCGCTCGGCGGCGAC
>JAICXU010000713.1 GCA_025934595.1 Polyangiaceae bacterium
ATACCCTCCGCGCGTTGCGTTTCGATCGCGAAGTCGATCATCAAGATCGCATTCTTCTTCACGATGCCGATCAAAAGAAGAAGACCCACGATCGCGATGATGTCGAGCTGACCGCCGGTGAAGAGAAGCGCGAGCAGCGCGCCGATCCCCGCCGAAGGCAGCGTCGATAGAATGGTGATCGGATGCACGTAGCTCTCGTAGAGCATGCCGAGCACGATGTAGACGGCGATGAGGGCCACCGTGACCAGCATCGGCTCGCTCGCGAACGAGTCTTTGAACGCCTGCGCGGTGCCCTGGAACTCGGCGATGATCGCGGGCGGCACGCGGATGTCGAGCTTGGCCTTCTCGATGTCTTTTACGGCCTGCCCGAGGGCTATGCCGGGCGCCAAATTGAAGGAGATCGTGACGGACGGAAATTGTCCGTTGTGATTCACCGACAGCGCCGTGATCGATCGTGACGTGCTGGCGATCGCGCGAAGGGGCACGGGACCTCCGGGGCCTTTCACGTAAATGCCATCGAGCGAGTCCGGATTGGCGCGCGCGTTCGGCGCCGCTTCGAGCACGACGCGATATTCGTTGAGCTCGGTGTAGCTCGTGGCGACTTGCCGTTGACCGAATGCATCGTAGAGCGCGTCATCGACCGCCTGCGGCGTCACGCCGAGACGCGAGGCCGTGTCGCGATCCACGTTGACGTCGAGCTCGAGCCCCGCCGCCTGCTGATCGCTATTCACGTCCTTCAAGCTCGGCAGCTTTCTCATCGCGTCGACGAGCTTCGGCGCCCATTCACGGAGCTCGTCGAGGTTCGCGTCTTGGATCGTGTACTGGTACTGCGTACGCGCGAGCCGCCCACCGACGTTCACGTCTTGCCGCGCTTGCAGATACGTCTTGATGCCTTCGACCTTGCCGAGCTTCGTCCGCAAATGTCCGAGCACTTGCTCGGCGGTCGCCTTGCGTTCCGGCAGCGGCTTCAGCTGAATGAACGCGCTGCCCGTGTTCCCCGTGCCGAGGCCTCCCGAGCCGATGAACGAGACGTAATGATCGATGTCGGGATCGTCGGAGATGATGCGATTCACACGAACCTGCAGACGCTCCATCTCCGCGAACGACACGTCTTGCGCGGCCTCCGTCGACGCCATCAGCAAGCCCGTGTCTTGCTGCGGAAAGAGACCCGGCGGCACGATCATGAAGAGGCCCACGTTCACGACGACCGTCGTCACGACGATCGCGAGCATCGTCTTGCGATGCGAAAGCGCCCACTTCAGCCCGCGCTCGTAGAAATGCTGCAGGCCGTCGAACGCACGCTCCGCGACGAGATACGCGCGCCCGTGCGCGACCGTGCGCTCGTCTCTCAGAATGCGCGAGCACATCATGGGCGTGAGCGTGAGCGAGATGAGCGCGGAGAGGGCGACGGCGACGCTCAGCGTGACGGCGAACTCGCGAAAGAGGCGACCGACGATGCCGCCCATCAACAAAATGGGCGTAAAAACCGCCAAAAGCGACGCGGTGATGGAGATGATCGTGAAGCCGATTTGCCTCGCTCCGATGAACGCGGCGTTCATCGGCGGCTCGCCGTGCTCGATCGCGCGCATGATGTTTTCGGTGACCACGATCGCATCGTCGACGACGAACCCCGTCGAGATCGTCAGCGCCATGAGCGACAGATTGTCGAGCGTGTAGCCCGCGAGATACATGACCCCGAACGTGCCGACGAGCGACAGCGGTACGGCGACGATCGGGATCATCGTGGCTCGCGGCGAGCGCAAAAATGCGAAGACCACGAGGACGACGAGCATGACGCTGATGGCGAGCGTGACCTCGACGTCGTGCACCGAGGATCGGATCGTCATCGTGCGATCGCTGATCACGGTGAGGTGAATCGCCGGCGAGACCGACGTCATCAAGCTCGGCAAGAGCGACAAGATGCGTTGGTTCGTTTCGAGGATGTTCGCATCCGGTTGCTTGCGCACCACGAGCACGACGGCGCGCTTCGCATCCGCCCATCCCGCGACGCGGTTGTTTTCGACGTCGTCGAACACGTTCGCCACGTCCCCGAGCTGCGTCGCCGCGGGTCCGTTTTGTGCGACCACGATTTTTCCGTAACTCTTCGCATCGAAGATCTGATCGTTCGCGCCGATCGTCTGCGCTTGCGTGCTCCCCGACAGCGTTCCTTTCGGCGAGTCGACCGTCGTCTGCGAGAGCGCGGTGCGGAGATCGGCGCTGTTCATCCCCATGCCCGCTAGCGATTCGGGGTCGACCTGCACGCGCACCGCCGGCTGCTCGCCTCCGCCGACGAACACCTGCCCTACTCCGTTCACTTGCGAGATCTTCTGCGCGAGGATCGTGTTCGCCGAATCGAACACCTCCGACAGCGGTAGCGAGTCGCTCTCCAATGAAAGGATCAAGATCGGTGCATCCGCCGGATTCGCTTTCCGATAGGTGGGCTTCAGCGGGAGGCTCGGCGGCAACTCGCCTCCGGCCGCTGCAATCGCCGCTTGCACGTCGCGCGCGGCGCCGTCGACATTGCGATCCAAATCGAACTGCAACGTGATCGAGCTCGACCCGAGCGAGCTCACGCTCGTCATCTCCGTGAGCCCCGCGATGCGCCCGAAGCGACGCTCGAGCGGCGTCGCGACCGAAGAAGCCATCGTCTCCGGGCTCGCTCCCGGAAGCGCCGCTTGCACGCGAATCGTCGGAAAATCGACGCGAGGCAGAGGAGCGACGGGGAGCTCCCAATACGCCAAAATCCCCGCCAAAAGCAGCGCCGCCGCGAGGAGCGACGTCGCGATCGGCCTGCGAATGAAAGGCGCCGAGATCGTCATGGGCC
>JAICXU010000774.1 GCA_025934595.1 Polyangiaceae bacterium
AAGGGCCATCCCGATGGCGGTGCCGACGATGCCTCCCTCGCTGAGCGGCGTGTCGATGACGCGATCGTCGCCGAACTCGTCGTAGAGACCCGCCGTCACGCGAAACACGCCGCCGACCTTGCCGACGTCCTCGCCGAGCACGACGACGCGTTTGTCGCGCCGCATCTCGAGGCGAAGCGCGTCGTTGATGGCTTGCACCATGTTCATCGTCTGCGTTTGCATGGGCGCTATATTTCCCCTTCGAAAGCCGTCTTCGCTTCATACAAGGCCGCTTCGCGCATGGCTTCGATTTGCTCCGTCGTCGCGGCTTTTTGCAGGGTGACGTGCTTGCGAAGCGCGTCGACCGAATCGCGCAGCGCGTGCTCGCCCGTTCTCATCACCGCACCGATCAGCGTGGCTCCTCCGCCCGATGCGGCGCGGGCTCGCGCATCACGAACGGCTTTGCACACTGCGATCGCATCGCCGCCGTCGCACGAGCTCACGTGAATTCCGTATTCGAGGGCCCGCGCACGCAGCTCGGCGAGCGACGCCTCACGCACGCGCACGACGAAGATCGCCGGCAGCGCGAACACGCCCGCGAAATTCAGCGCATTGTGCACCTCGCCCGTCTCGAGCACGTCTTCCGGACCGAGCGCGAGCGCGACCGCGTCCTCGCGCTTCATTTTCGCCGCCCACGCGTAGCCCGCCGCGTGCACGAGATGCGCGCCGTTGTGCCAACCGGTCGGCGCGACCTTCAAGAATTTCCACGCCGCTTTGCGAGCGGCGACGTCTTGCATCGATGCGCCACGCGCAAGGGCAGCAGCGCGATCGACGTCGGACGGGAACACGCCGTCTTCTCTTCGCAGCGCTGCGATCGCGCCCGCGAGGACGGCGAGCTCGGGGCCGTGAATGAGCCGTTCGAACGACTCGTGTGTCTTCCGTTGCGCACGCAGCGCCTCTTCGAACGCGAGCATGCGAAAAAGCGACCCGAGCGCGCCGAGGACGACGTCGTCCGAAAGCTCTCGCGCGCCCTCTTTTTGCTCTTTTGCGGCGTGCTGCATTCGGCGCGAACTCTACTGCAGAATGCGGAAAATCGAGCCGAGATCCGTCATCGATAATGCGCGGGAACTCCCCTTTTACAGACGATGTCGCGCGCGCCTTTCGGATCCAAATCCGGATAATCGACGGTGGTGTGCAGGCCGCGGCTCTCGTGACGTGTCGATGCGCATTCGACGATCAGCTGCGCGACGGTGGCGATGTTGCGGAGCTCGAGGAGGTCGCGGGTGACGAAGTAGCTCCAATAGTATTCGCGGATTTCTTCTTGAAGGAGCGCGATGCGGCGTGCGGCGCGTGCGAGGCGCTTGTTCGATCGCACGATGCCGACGTAGTTCCACATGAGGCGCCGGAGCTCCTCCCAGTTCTGGCTGATGACGACGGCCTCGTCCGGCGTCCCCGCCTCGCCGACATCCCAATCCGGCACTTCGATTTTCGCGCGCGTTTTCTCGACGTTCGCGAGGGCGAGCGCGGCGCGGTGACCGAACACGAGACCTTCGAGGAGCGAGTTCGACGCCAAGCGATTCGCGCCGTGAAGACCCGTGTGGGCTACTTCGCCGATCGCCCAAAGCCCGGGGATCGTCGTGCGGCCTTCGAGATCGGTGGAGACGCCGCCGCAGCAAAAATGCGCGGCGGGGACGACGGGGATCGGCTGCGTCGTGATGTCGATGCCGTAGTTGAGACATTCGGCATAGATGTTCGGGAATCGTTCGCGCACGAACGCAGGCTTTTTGTCGGTGATGTCGAGCAGCACGTGATCGGCGCCGCTCTTTTTCATTTCGGAGTCGATCGCGCGAGCGACGACGTCGCGCGGCGCGAGCTCGCCGAGCGGGTCGTGCTCCTTCATGAACGCGTGGCCGCCCGTCGTGCGCAAAATCGCGCCTTCGCCGCGCAAGGCTTCGCTGATCAAAAATCGTTTCGCCTGCGGGTGATAAAGCGCGGTCGGATGGAATTGATAAAATTCCATGTTCGCGACCTCGGCGCCGGCGCGGTACGCGAGCGCGATGCCGTCACCCGTCGCGACGTCCGGATTCGTCGTGTACACGTAGACCTTGCCGGCGCCGCCCGTCGCCAAGATCGTGTTCTTCGCGAGAACGGTGACGACCTTGCCAGCGCGCACGTCGAGCACGTAGGCGCCGGCGCACTCCTCGGGTCCGCCGTACTTCGAGAGCATGATGAGCTCGACGCCCATGTGCTCTTCCAAAATCCGAATCTTGGGCTCGGCCGCGCACGCATCGAGAAGCGCGCGCTCGACTTCCCTTCCCGTCATGTCGGCCGCATGCGCGACGCGTCGCGCGCTGTGACCGCCCTCGAGATGCAAATCCAAATCGGCTGGTTTTTCCGCGGTATTTGCCGCCGCCGGATCGAGCGCGAGATCGAAGCGCGCGCCGATTTCGCGCAGCATCTGGATGCGCGCGGGTCCCTCTTTCACGCAGAGCTCGACGGCTTTGCGGTGATTGAGACCCGCGCCCGCTTTCATCGTGTCTTCGATGTGCGCGGCGAAGCTGT
>JAICXU010000533.1 GCA_025934595.1 Polyangiaceae bacterium
ATCGCGCCCGACGCGCTCTTCTCGAGCCCCTTGCGCATCTCGGCGACGATCGCTTCCGGCGAGCTTCCGGACGCGCAGCGCGCGCTGCACGCGGCGTTCGTCGGCGCGTAGCTCCTTCTTCTCATCGTCGACGTCCGGCGTGTCCTACATGGGATTGGCCCAAGGTTTCTTTGCGAAGCGGGTTTTAGATCGGGCGGCCTGCTGGCCCGTCCAAGGAACATGCCGTATCGCAGCGACGAAGAAGCGGTTCGATCTCGAAAGGAGGAGCTCGAACGCGAGCTCGCCGACGTGCGCCGCCGGAGCGCCGAGTTCGCGTATCTCGAATGGCGCGCCAAGGAGCTCGAAACGGAGCTCGCCGACATCGCGCGACGCGAGGAGGCGTTCGCCAAAAAGAAGCGCCTCCCGATGCTCGCGAGCGCGAAGATCGCGAGCCCGTGCAGCGCCGATTGGGACCAAATGATCGGCGACGATCACGTTCGCTTTTGCAAGAGCTGCGAAAAAAACGTCTACGACTTGTCGTCGCTCACGGCGGAGGCCGCCGAGGCGCTCATCGTCGAAAAAGAACGCAACCTCTGCGCGCGATTTTACACGCGCTCCGACGGCACGGTCCTCACTGCCGATTGTCCCGTGGGTGCGCGTCGCAAGTGGGTGCGTCGCGCAGGAGCGGCCGCCGTTCTCTTCGGCGCCGCAGCGGCCAGCGCGACGACCCTGACGACTCGAAGCGAACCGAGAATGGGCGACATGGCGGAGCAACCGCCGGTCATGGGCAGCGTCGCGTCGCCGCAGCCGATCGAGACCTCACCCACGACGAGCGCCGTGCCCGATCCGACGACACCGCATATGATCGGTCACATGGGTCGCGTCGCGCCGCATCCCGCGACGCCGAAGAAGCCCGAGCCGAAAAAGCCGCACGTGACGATGGGCGTCATGGCCGCGCAGGGCGATCCGCTCGCGAGCGGCCTCTGATCGCGCGACGCGTGCTATGCGAGCACGCATGAAGAGCTACGACGGCAGCTGCCACTGCGGTCAGGTTCGCTTTCGGGTCCGGCTCGAAGACGACCAAGAGATCGTCGACTGCAACTGCTCGATGTGCACGAAAAAAGGCATCCTGCATTTCATCGTGCCCGAAGATCGCTTCGAGCTTTTGCAGGGCGAAAACGCGCTCGCCATCTATGCGTTCGGGACGCATGTCGCGAAGCACATGTTCTGTAAAACATGCGGAATACACGCATTTTATCGACCGCGCTCCCATCCCGATCAATGGGACGTGAACGCGCGCTGCCTCGACGACGACTTCTGGAAATCGCGCCGCGTCGTGAGGTTCGACGGGCAAAACTGGGAAGACAACGTCGGGAAGATAAGAGAGGCCTAGACCTCGACCGAGACCTGGGCCTGCAAGAACGCTTCGCGTTTCCGAGTCGAGGTCGAGCGTCCAGGTCGCGGTCTAGGTAACCGCTTGCGCGTCTTCGATCGCTTCCGACCTTCGCGGTCGCAGGTTGATCTTCAAGATCGCTTTGCGCACGCGCACCGAATCCGGCGTGACCTCGACGAGCTCGTCGGCGTCGATCCACTCCATCGCTGTCTCGATGTTGAGCGTGCGCGGCACCGCGAGCATCACGTTTTCGTCTTTGCCGTGATTGCGCACGTTCGTGAGCTTCTTTTCTTTGATCGCGTTCACGTCGGTGTCGTTCGGGCGATTGTGCTCGCCGATGATCATGCCTTCGTAGACGTCGACGCCGGGAATGACGAAGAACTCGCCGCGTGGTTGCAAGTGATGCAGCGCGTACGGCGTCGTGACGCCCGCGCGATCGGCGACCATCGCGCCGCATTGACGCTTCATCATCGCGCCGCCCCACGGCTCCCAGCCGTCGAACATCGTGTTCAAGAGGCCCGTGCCGCGCGTGCTCGTCAAAAATTCGCCGCGGAAGCCGATGAGACCGCGGCTCGGAATACGATATTCGAGTCGCGCGCGCCCGAAGCCCTGGTTCGACATCTTCACCATGCGGCCGCGGCGTGTGCCGAGGCGCTCCGTGACGACGCCGATGAACGACTCGGGTACGTCGACGACGACGAGCTCGACGGGCTCGCAGACGACGCCATCGACTTCTTTCGTGACGACCTCGGGGTTGCCGAGTTGGATTTCGTAACCCTCGCGTCGCATCGTCTCGAACAAGATCGCGAGCTGCAATTCACCGCGACCGAGGAGCGTGAAGACGTCGGGCGTGTCGCCTTCTTCGAAGCGAATCGCGAGATTTTTGCGGGTCTCGCGCTCGAGGCGCTCGCGGAGCTGGCGGCTCGTCAAGAACTTCGACTGCTTGCATTTGCCGGCGAACGGCGACGTGTTGACGCCGACTTTGATTTTGATGGTGGGCTGCTCGACATGGATGCGCGGAAGCGCGCGCGCCTCCCACCCGGGCGAGACGTCGACGATGGTGTCGCCGACGTACACTTGCTCGATGCCCGCGATCGCCACGAGCTCACCCGCCGACGCTTCTTGCGTGACGGTGCGCTTGAGACCTTCGAACGTCGAGAGCACTTTGATGGCGCCCTTCACCGATGCGCCGTCTTTCAAGACGGCGACGGGCTGATTCGCCTTCACGGTGCCCGCCACGATGCGCCCGACGGCGAGACGACCGACGTAATCGTCGTGATCGAGGTTGTTGATCAAGATTTGGAGCGGCGCGGAGGCGTCTCCTCGCGCCGGCGGCACCTTCTCCAAGATCAAATCGAAGAGCGGCGTGAGGTTCACGGCGACGTCTTCGAGCTTCGTCTTCGCGACGCCTTCTTTTCCGATCGCGTAGATGACCGGAAAATCGACCTGCGCATCGCTCGCCTCGAGGTCGACGAAGAGATCGAAGATTTCGTTCAAGACCTCGTCGGGCCGCGCGTCGCTTCGATCGATCTTGTTGATGACGACGATGATCGGAAATCCGAGCTCGAGGCACTTTCGCAACACGAAGCGCGTCTGCGGAAGCGGGCCCTCGGCGGCGTCGACGAGAAGGAGCGCCGCGTCCGCCATGAGGAGCGTGCGCTCGACCTCGCCGCCGAAGTCGGCGTGGCCGGGCGTGTCGATGATGTTGATCTTCGTGCCCTTGTAACGAACGCTCGTGTTCTTCGCGAGGATGGTGATGCCGCGCTCGCGTTCGAGGTCGTTCGAGTCCATCACGCGGTCGACGACGGCCTCGTTTTCGCGGAACGTGCCCGCTTGGCGAAGCATGTGATCGACGAGCGTCGTTTTGCCGTGGTCGACGTGGGCCACGATCGCGACGTTGCGGAGGTCGGACATGATGACCGCGCTATCTAGCCGTACGGAAGGGCTTGCGCAAGCAAACATCGCGAATTTGCCTAGAAAAAAAGCCGTTTTGTACGTGTAGGGAAGAGGCGTAGCGTGCCCGCGCGTTTTTCGGGAGACACCGAATCCGGTCGCGCGCAGAGCCTGCCGCGCGTCCTGAGCGACCTGCCATGCACAAAAAGATCTCCGCGGCACCCTTTGCACTCGCGTTCCTCGTGCTGTTCACCAGCTGCTTTCTCGGCGCGCGTCCGCCGGAGGTCACGCCCACGCGCACGCTCGCGATGGAAGGCGAGGGAGGCGACACGTCGAGCAAAAAGCCGTTCGACGTCGTCTTCGCGTCGCCGAAAGGCGCGACCGTCGATCCGAGCGAGGTGACGATCGTCTTCAATCGACCGATGCGACCTCTCGAGCTCGCCGGCGAAGAGAGCGCGCCGCCGGCGAAGATC
>JAICXU010001049.1 GCA_025934595.1 Polyangiaceae bacterium
AGCGCCGCCACTGCCGCTCGGTCCGGTGCCGCTGAATCCGAAAGGGCCCGAGCCCGTGGGATTCGTCAAGGAGCCGGGAACGACGTCCGCGGACGTGATCAAGCGCGAGCTCGATCGCGGCGCAAAAATGGCCGTGCTCGACGCGCGCGCGCCTTCGGATTTCATGAACGAGCACATCGCGGGCGCGGTGAGCGTGCCGTTCTACGATCCGGATCCGTACTTTTCCGAGCTCCCGAAAGACGCATGGCTCGTGTGTTATTGCGCGTGTCCTCACGCGGAATCGGGGACGCTCGCGCACAAGCTGACGGCGGCGGGATTCACGAAAGTGACGGTGCTCGATCAAGGTCTCGGCTACTGGCGAGGCCACAAGTATCCGCTGGAGTCGTCGCCGAAAGAGTAGACGAGCGCGTCAGCTCGCCACGATTGCCGCCGCGGTTCGCGATGCGAGCGCGAGACGCGTGACGACCTCGATCAACGTCGTCGGATGCGCGGGCTTCACGAGGTAGGCATCGAATCCGCTGTCGAAGACGGCCTGTCGATGATGGAAGCCGTCCATCGCCGTGAGCGCAATCGCGGGAACTTTCGCGCAGCCGTTCGGCAGAGCGCGGATCTTGCGCATGAGCTCGTAGCCGTCCTCCTCCGGCATCGCCAAGTCGGAGATGATGACGTCCGGAACATAGGTCGCGAGCACGAGGAGGGCTTCCGCGGCGCCGCTCGCGGACCGGCACTCGAAGCCGTTCCGCGAAAAAATCCTTTCGACGAGGTCGCGCGCATCCTCGTCGTCGTCCACGACAACGATGCGTAGCGGGGCGGGGCGGCCCATGACGCCGCTCGTGTGACCTTCGTCCACGACCAAAGGCTGAGCAAGACGAAGGCCAGGCCCCGCGCGCGCGATTTGGCGGGAAAACCGACCGATCGGCCGTCGCATCCTGCCTCATGTGGTCGAATGCACCACGCATTCGCCACACGTGAATCGCCGCGGTCGGTATTGGACGCGGAGTATCTCGTCACCCATCGAACGACGTCGGCGGGCGCGGTCACGGCGCTTTGCACGGTCGCAGCTCGATAGCGGCGAGCCGGCGGGTCGGGCGCCGAGCACCGCGCAACAAAATCCGCGAATGGGTCGATGACGGGTTGCCCTCTCGAATATCGAGGCCGCGGGCTTTCGTCGCACGGTGAGATTGACTTCACATCAACATGATCCAAGATCAACATGCCGTCTCTACTCCCCCACGTCCAACATGCCGCGAGACACGGCGTTTTATTGCTCGCCGATCACGCGAGGACCCGCATGCGTGAGCGAAAGGTACGAATGGGCGATCTCAAGCACGCCCTTCGTATCGCAACCGCTGCATCTCCTCAGGACCGCGGCGCGATTTTGATCTCCGGCGGCGCAGACCTCGCAGGCGCCGCCCTCATCGTGGTCGTCCGGCTGGTTCCACTGGGCATATTCGTCGTGACCACCTTCTAGGAAAAATTCATGAATTGTCCGACCTGCGCGCGCGCGCGCAAGATGACCGAAGCCATCGTCGATGAAACCGTTCGGATCGGCCGCTTCACCATGCACGGTGAGCTTCTTCGCTATACGTGCGGCGCTTGCCGCGCCTCGGTCTACGACGGCGCGGACCTCGCGTGGCTCGAGCTCGAGTCCGCGATCACCGTGCTCCGCGAAGCAAAAGACATCGCCGGCGCGGAGCTCAAACAAATCCGCAAGTGCATCGGCATGACGCAAAGGCAAGTCGGCCACGAGCTCGG
>JAICXU010001007.1 GCA_025934595.1 Polyangiaceae bacterium
GACAGCTCGCCGATTTCATCGAGAAAAAGCGTGCCGCCAGCCGCTTTCGCGAAGCGACCGTCTTTCTTCGACGTCGCACCCGTGAACGCTCCGCGCTCGTGTCCGAAGAGCTCGCTCTCGAGGATCGTCTCGGGAATGGCCGCGCAGTTGACGGCGACGAACGGCGCTTTCGCACGCGCGCTGCGCTCGTGAATCGTGCGCGCGAGGAGCTCTTTGCCGGTGCCGCTCTCGCCCATGACGAGGACGGTCGCCATGCTCGGCGCGGCTTGCGTGGCGACATCGAAGACGCGACGAAGCGCGGGAGAGTGACCGACGATCTCGCGATGGGTGAGCTTTTGGATCTCCTTTCGAAGCGAGCGGTTCTCTTCGATGAGTCGTTGCTTCTCGGCCGCTTTGCGGACGCTCTTCACGATCGCGAGCCGCTTGAGCGGCTTCTCGACGAAGTCGTACGCGCCGTCGCGCATCGCGCTCACGGCCGCTTCGACGGTTCCATAAGCAGTCATCAAAACGACCTCGGCGTCGGGCGATGCGACCTTGAGCGCGCGGAGGAGCTCGAGCCCGTTCGTGCCCGGCATCATCAAGTCGGTGAGAACGACGTGCACGCGATGCGTACGCGCGAGCTCGAGCGCCTCTTTCGCGTCGGTCGCCGTGAGCACGCGCATGCCTTCACGCGCGAAAATTTTCTCGATCGACTCGACGTTCGATTTTTCGTCGTCGACGACGAGCAGCGTGACGGCGTCGGGATCGGGCACGGTGCCGAGACCGAGCGGACTGCTCGCAGCGGGCGCAGGACCAGGCGGACGCTCCAGCATGATGTCAGCCTGACATTCGCTCGCCAATTTGTCTACTTTTCGCGTCAATGCGTCGATCGCCTGCAATTTACGGGTTGCCAGCGATAACCTCCGGACTGCTCGTTTCCTTCCCGAGCGCCCGTTCGTAGATGTCGAGGATCCGCGTTGCCATTTTTTCCTTCGTGAAGTCCGTCTCGACGCGGCGACGACCGCGCTCGCCGAGCATGCGTCGCCACTCGTCGTCGGCGAGTAGCTTTCGAATCGCGGCGGCGAGCGCGTACGGATCTTCGGGCCTCACCGTGAGACCCGATTCCTCGTGGCGGCTGACGAACGGAACGCCGGAATCGAGGCTGGTGTTGATCACCGGGCGCGAGCACGCCATCGCTTCGAGCTGGACGATGCCGAAGGCTTCGCTGCGTGCGATCGACGGGAAGACGAAGATGTCGCACGCGCGGTAGTACGGCATGAGGCCGGCGTTAGGCACTTCGCCTGCGAAATGGACCTTACCGCCGACGCCGCACGCGGCGACACGAGCTTCGAGCTCCCCACGCAATGGGCCGTCGCCCACGATCATGAGCTTTGCGTCAAGATCGCGCATCGCCTCGATGAGGATCTCGAACCCTTTGTAGTAAATCAGTCGCCCCGCCGTCATGAGAAGTGGACTGCCGAATGCTCGCCGTAGCTCGGCAGCGCGCTGCTCAATTTCATGCGTCTTTTGGAACCGATCCAGGTCGATGCCGTAAGGCACGACGACGCATCGATCGCGAAAGTCGAGGAGCTGCGACGAGCTCTCCAAGTAATCCGGAGAAGTACAAATGACTGCGCTCGCGTGACGCAAGACCAGATTCACGAAAGGCTCGTAACCTCGAAGCAGCATTCGTTGCTTCACGATGTCGCTGTGGTGCGTCACCACGATGCGGTGATTTTTCGGCTTCTTCGATGCCAAGTAGCTGACGACACCCATCGGGTTAGGACCATGCACATGAACGATGTCGTAGTCCGCTTCGGATAGTGCACGCACCATCGACGGGCAGATGGACGTCGACGCGAGCTTAACGACCTCACCGAAGCGGCGC
>JAICXU010001009.1 GCA_025934595.1 Polyangiaceae bacterium
CCGGGGCCGCCGTAGAGGGACGAGACGTACGCGTGTGCGCCGTCATTCGGCTGCGGCCGGACGAGCCCACACCGCGCCGCGGCGCTCACTTCGATTCGCCGCGCACCGTGAGCACGGGTACGTCCGAGAGACGTACGACGCGCTCGGCGACGCTCCCCAGAAGAAAGTGCGGGACGCCGCGCCGTCCGTGCGTGCCCATCACGACGAGGTCGACGCTGTGCGACTGCTGTCGAACGCGTTCGCGATCGCGCGCTCGAGCGCAGCACGCGACGACGCGCCGAAATCCGTCGGGATGTGTCGAAAGCGGATCATCGGTCTCTCCTTCGGTCTCAGCCGAGCTGCGTGGCGAAGCTCTTGAAGGCCGCGACGGTGTCGTCGACGGCCCGTGTCCCGCCGATACGCACACGTCGCAGCACTAAATCAGAGTTCGTGATCCGGGATCACGGAAGGGGTTGAAAAGCACGGGGTCCACGATGGAGAGTTTGGGTTGCGAAGCTCAAACATCCAACGGAGACCCCGTGGCTACGAAGATACCTCGGATGTCGCGCCCTGCGCGGCGCAGATTGGTTCGACTCGGACGCAAGAGCGGCGATGCCGCCACCTGCCAGCGCTTCCACATCGTCGCGATGCTCGGCGCCGGGGGCGCGGTGACCGAGGTCGCGCGCATCCTCGATGTTGCGATCGCGCACGTCTCGCGGACGCAGAGTCGGTTTGTGCTCGATGGCGTCGAGGGCTTGTACGACGGGCGACGACACAACGGCCGCCGGAAAGTCGAAGAGCCATTCTTGCGCGCACTCGCGGAGCTTCTCGCGCGCAGTCCGCCCGACTTCATGTGGATGCGGCCGACGTGGACACGCGAGCTGCTCTGCATCGAGATGGCGCTTCGCGGCTTCGAGCGCGTCGCGGTTTGCACGATGGGCCGCGCGTTGCATGCACTCGGCGCGCGGCTCGGGCGACCGAAGCCCGTCGTGCTCTGTCCGTGGAAGCGCGAGCGAAGAGAGCTTGTTTTGCGGCAGATCCGCAACCTCGAAGCACGCGCGTCGAGCGACGAGCCCGTGCTCTACGTCGACGAAGTCGACATCCACAAGAATCCGAAGGTCGGTCGTGACTGGATGCTTCGCGGTGATCAGCGTCGCCTCGTGACGCCCGGCAAGAACGAGAAGTTCTACCTCGCCGGCGCGCTCGATGTGCTCACGGGACGCGTGCACGCCGTCGGCGACTTCGCGAAGAACAGTAGCCTC
Source organism: Polyangiaceae bacterium (assembly GCA_025934595.1). Taxonomy (GTDB): domain Bacteria; phylum Myxococcota_A; class Polyangia; order Polyangiales; family Polyangiaceae; genus JAICXU01. The sequence continues at coordinate 1,242 of JAICXU010001009.1, forward strand.
TTCTGTCAGTTGCTCGTCGAGCTTGCGCGCCGATTTCCACGTGCGCGCCGCATCCACCTCATCGTCGACAACTACGGCATCCACAAGAGCCGCATGACCGAGCGCGCGCTTCGCGACCTCGGCGGCAGAATCGTCCTCCACTTTCTGCCGCCGTACTGTCCGGATCACAACCGCATCGAACGTGTCTGGCTCGACCTGCACGCCAACGTCACGCGCAACCACCGCTGCAAGACCCTCACTGCTCTGCTCGCCAACGTGCACGCGTTCATCAAGGCGTACCGATGGCGCAGCGAACTGCCGAAGCTCCTCTTGCGCGCAGCCGCGTGAGCCTTCCCGGATCAAGATCGGTCATTTAGATGCCGGAAGGTTCGATGACGAGCTGGAACGCTGCCTTCTGCGACGCGAACGGGATCCGCATCCATTACCTCAGAACCGGCGGCGACAAAGCGCCCGTCGTCATGCTCCACGGTCTCCTCGGCAGCGGCGCTTGCTGGACGCCGATCGCGCGCGCTCTCGAAGCCGACTTCGACGTCGTCATGCCCGACGCGCGCGGGCACGGCGGCTCGAGCACGCCGCGCGACGGGTACCGATACGACGATCTCGCGCGCGACGTGGTCGGGCTC
>JAICXU010000325.1 GCA_025934595.1 Polyangiaceae bacterium
GCGCAGCTCACGTTCAAGCTCGAGCCGGAAAAGCTCAAGGCGATCGTCACCATCACCGCAAGCGGCACGTCGCGCGCGAGCATTTGGATCGACGGCACGGACATGGGGCCCTCGCCCTTCAAAGGTGAGGTCACCCTCGGTCGCCACACGTTCGAAGCACGCGCCACGGGATTTTTGCCCGCCGCGCAGACGAGCGACATCAACTCGCGCGACCCGATGAGCATCATGATCGCGCTCTCGGCGCCTCGTCACGAAGGCCGCGTGCACGTGATCGCGAAGCCCGCCGGCGCCACGATCGAGATCGATCAAAAAGTCATGGGCACGACGGAGTGGGAAGGCGTGCTCGCGAGCGGCGGACATCAGCTTCGCATCTCGAAAGCGGGCTTCCAGGACTACTCGACCGACATGTCGATCGCCGACGATCAAACGCGGACGATCGACGAAGAGCTCACGCAGGACAAATCGCGCGGTGTGCTTTTTTGGGCGATTGGATCGGCGGTGGTGCTCACGGGCGGCACGCTCGCCGCAATCGCCATCTTCCGACCCAAGAACGATCAGCCCGTCGTGGGAACGTTCGATCCGGGCCTCACGACGACGCACTTCGGCCACTTTTAGAAAGGCTCATCGATGAAACGACTCACCAAGCGCGTGCTCTCGACCCACACCAGACGCGTGCAGGCCTGCGCGATCGGCGCGCTGTCATGCTTCGCGGCGTGCTCGTCGGCGCCGGTCACCGAGCTCGTCGCGGGCGTGTCGACGCAAGTGCAAGTGCCGAAGGAGCTCCGCTCGATCGAGGTGAGCGTGAAGGCGGGCGGCCAAACTTCGTACTGCCAACACTTCGAGGTCGTGCAGGGCAAAGTGCAATTGCCGCGCACGCTCGGCGTGAACAAAGAGCACGACAACATCCCGGTCACGATTTCCATCATCGGCTTCCTCGATCCGGCATCGGCGCTCGACGACAACCGCGACGATTGTCCGGACGATCCGACGCAGGCTTCCGGTTTCGCGGTGGACTCGAATTTCAAGCCGCAAGCGCGCGTCGTCCGTCGCTCGATCCAAACATATCGCGACGACCACATCGCGTTCGTGCCGATGCCGCTTCGTTTTTCGTGCTTCGACACCCTGTGCAACGGCGATCCGAACACCGTGGCGACGCAGACGTGCAAAGGAGGCACGTGCGTGGACGCGACCGTCGATTCGGCGAGCCTCGTCGATTACGGCGACGACCTCGTCTACGGAAACACGAACACGTGCTTCTCGAATTTGAGCTGTCTCGCGAACGCGCAGCCGCCGGCGCTCCTCGACGCGACAAATTGCTTGTATTCTGCAACTGGTCCCGCGGGGCCGAATCCGGCCGATTTGAACGTGCGCGTGATTTTCGACGGCTTCGTGTCGGAGACGCTGGACGATGATCGCGACGAGGGATTCTTCGTGCCGGACGCGACGAAGCCAGATCAATTCCAGCTCGCACCCGGACTCTGTCACCCTTCGAGCACGGGACATCAAATCCTCAGCATCGCAGCAAGCCGTGGATGTCCGACGAAGACGTCGCTGCAGCCGCTGTGCAACGAAGGCGCGCAGGTGCTCATCCCCGCGCCGAGCGCGCTCTACTTGATGCTCGATCGTTCGCAATCGATGCAGCCCCTCATCACGGAGCCGCAAGGCGTGTCGCAGGTGCTCGGTCTTACGCTGAAGGACGCGGCGCTCGCGACGACGAACGTGGGATTCAAATTCATTCCGGCGACCTCGGGAGCCTGCGCACCGAATAGCTACGAGAGCCTGAGGGCCGACGCGACGGATCTGAAATTCGAGGTCGCAACGACGGGCCAGGACGACATCGGCTCACGCATCACGGCGCAGCAGACGGGCACGTTCCCGACGGCGGCGCCGCCGTTTCCCGAAATCCTCGACGCTGCGGGCGCGTACGCCGCTTTCGGCGACACGAACAACGGAATCGATCCCTCCGCGGCGTACAATCGTCGCGCTGTCATCTTGATCACGAACAACGACGTGAACGCATCGAACGGATGCTCGGGATCGGGCCCCTCGGCAACGTCCGCGGCGGCGGCGCTGGCGGCGTCTTCGCCGGTCTACACGTACGTGATCCTGCTGAAAAACTCGGGTGATCCGAATCCGACGCAAACGTTGCAGAATGCAACCGATTTGGCGACCGCAGGCGGAACGACGGTGTTCGATGCCACTGGCGCCGACGCGGGCCCGGCCGCGCTCAACGCCATCAACTCCATCATCTCCGATCTATCGAGCTGCCTCTACGAGACGCCCGTGAACATCACGGACCAGAGCGCGCAGATCGCGATCAGTAGCCCGCTCGGCACCCAGAACATTCCATTCAATGCCGCGTGCTCGCCGACGTCACCCTCGTCGGACGGTTGGAATTTCGACGGCAGTCGCATTCGCATCTGCGGCAATTCCTGCACGACGATTCGCAGCGTGCTCACGAGCACCGCGAACGGCGCGAACGCGACTGCGCAATCGGCGCCGCAAGTCGTGGTCACTGCATCGCAACCACAATGACGCGAGCTACGGTCCGAATTCGACGCCGAGATACGGACCGATGAAAAACTGCGCGCCGCTCGCGGCGTCGTAGGAAAACGTGCGAAGCGGCGTTCCGCCGTTCGAGCTCGCGATGATCTGATTCTGCGTGTCGACACTGGTCTCACCCGCGTTCTCGAAAAGCGCCAGCACTCCGCCCGAGAGCGCGAACGAGCCACTGATGCGAAAGTGCGCCGACACGTCGCCGACGAGCGCCGGCGAAACATACGAGACCGCGTCGCTCACTTCTTTGCCTTGTCGATTCGTGCCGTCTTGTGACTGCGCTTTTCGCAGGAGGAACATGTCTTTGTAAGCGAGACCGGGACCGGCGCTGAAGCTCACGCGAAAGAGTCGCCCGTCGAGCGTGGCGCGCGCACGTACCGCCAAGACTCCGCCGAGCCTCGGTAAGACGAACTGCTCGACGCGCGGCGGACCTCCGACGACGGATCCGAGCGAGCTGTTCGCGGTGTAATTCGCGGACGGCGTCTCCTCGTCGAACGTCGCGCCGAAGAAGAGCTCGAGCCCGATGGGATCCCACGAATATCCGCCGTACCCGAAGAGGCCGAATCCGAGAGGAGGCGGCGTCGAGCAGCTCGATGCGCCGATCGCGCTGCAGCTCGTCTCGAGCGAGTTTCCATTTCCGTTCGGCTCGATGAGGCCCACGAGACCGAGGCCTCCGTAGGCGCCGGAGAAGAGGCGGTCGCCTTCGTTCTTCGACGACGACGAAGACGAGCTCGAGCCGCCGGCCGCCGCGCGCAGCGTGACGGTCTCCGCGATCGTTTCGCGCTCTTGGAGATCGATCGTTTTTTCCCACGTCTCGTAGCCTTCGCGCTTCACGCGCAAGACGTGCGTTCCCACCGGAAGCTCGCCGGCGAAATTGCCTTCCGCCACCGGCTTGCCGTCGACGATGACGAACCCCTGCCCGTCGCTCGTCGTGATCTCGACGTGACCCGTTGCCGCTTGCGCGGCGAGCACGATTTGCGTTTTCGATCCGACGGCGACATCGACGTTCTGCGGCGTCGCCGTCGCATTCGAGCTTCGCCCCGCGATCGTGTGCGTGCCCGCCGGCAAATCCCCTTCCCAAGGCGCCGCTCCGACGTCGATCCCGTCGACGAGCACACGCATGCCCTTGCCTGTCGGATCCGTGACGGTGACGTGGCCTGCCTTCGACGCTTTCTGCAACGTGACGTCGACGACGGCGCGGCCCGACGCCGTCGCCGTTACCGTCGAATCGAATGGCGAAAAGCCTTCTTTTTCCACGTGAACGTGATGCGGGCCGGCCTCCACGCGGACGAGCGCCGCGGTCGGCGATGGCCCGAGATCTTTGTCGTCGAGCGTGACTTCGGCACCGTTCTCGCTCACGCGAATCGTGAGCGTGCCGGTCTTCGCGGCGAGCTCTTTCATTTTATTTTCGGCGGTCGTCTTGTCCGCCTTCTTGATCGTGCTCGCGTACGTCTTCAGCAAATCGGAGTACGTGTCGTATGCGTCGCCGTAATGACCCATCGCATCTTGCGCGGCGGCGATGCCGAGCGAAGCTTCGACGCTCGATTGAGCTCCGCGCGCCGACACGTACTCGCCGAGCGCGAGCGAATAGTTTTTGTCCTTCATCGCCTTCGCGGCGGTTGCGAGGTGCGTCTTCGCGGCGGCGGGATCGTCGGCGAACGCAGGGGACGCTACGGCCTGCGAGATCAAAACCAACAACGCGCACGCTTGGACGCGTCTTGATACGAGACGAGGCACGATAGGGAGGCTACACCACCCCGCGCATCGCGTGATCGACCATTCGAGTGTATAAGGACGGCATGCAGCTCCTCGGAAAGAGAGCCTTCGCGCTACTTACTCTCGGACTTGCGGCCGGCGCGCTCGGCGGCTGCAAACGCATCGTGACGTACGCGATCGACAAGGAGCTCGGCGACGACGCAGGGCTCTCGAGCCTCGAATCGACCGGCAGCGGATCGAGCAGCGGCGGCGGCAGCGGCGCCACCGACGTCTGCAAGCTCATCACGCAAGCCGAGGTCGAATCTGCTTCGGGCAAGAAGGTGATCAAGAGCGACCCGATGGGCGACGACGGTTGCGGATGGGTGATCGCAGGCCCCGACGGCAAGACGCCGAGCGGCAACATCACGCTGCAGATCATGCCCGAGCTCGCCGCGAAGATCATTCCGACGCTTGGCACGCCGAAGGCCATTCCGGGGCTCGGCGACAAGGCCGAGTGGACCGGCGGGATGGCGCCGAACCTTCGCGTTCACAAGAACGGTAAGGTGTTGAACTTCCTGTTGGTGGATCCGAGCGCGATGATGGCGAATCCTGGCATCACCGAAAAACCCGTCGGAAAGCAAACGGCGACCGGCGGCGGCAACAGCCTCGTGAACATGGAATATCCGGAGCTCGAAAAGACGGCGATTCAGCTCGCGAAAGACGCGCTCGCACGTTACTGAGTCACTTGAAACCGGTGAGGGCCGACGCGACCGCTCCGACGAGCGGAAGGATCACGAACGTGCCGCGCACGATCGCTTCCGCGAGC
>JAICXU010000911.1 GCA_025934595.1 Polyangiaceae bacterium
GAACGCGCGCGGCACGGACGGCGTGAGCGTGCTCGGCGCCACGACCTTCGTCGAGACGATGGCGTGCATCAGCGCATAAGGCGTCGAGCCGGCGAACGGCTTCGCGCCTGTCGCGCACTCGTAGAGAATGACACCGAGCGAGTACACGTCGGCGAGCGCACCTTGCGTCCGCACGCCACGCGTCCGTTCAGGAGACATGTAGTGCACGGTGCCGAGAAGAACCTCGGACGCCGTGAGGTCGTCCGCAGGATCGCGTTCGAGCTTCGAAATGCCGAAGTCGAGCACGGTCGGTGCCAGCGTGTCGTCGTCTGATCGCGCGAGCATGATGTTGCTCGGCTTCAAGTCGCGATGGATGACGCCAACGGCGTGGGCATCGGCGACCGCAGAGCAAATGGGGAGCATGAGGTCGGCGATTTCGCGAGGCGCGAGCTTGCCGTGATCGCGAAGGTGAGCGCCGAGATCGGTTCCCTCGATGAGCTCCATCACGAGATAAGGCACCTCCTCGTGCGTGCCGACGTCGAAGATGTCGACGACGTGCGCATTCCGAATTTGCGCGGCTGCTTTGCCTTCACGCAAGAATCGAGCGGCCGCCGTCGGATCCGCCGCGAGGTGCGGATGCATCGTCTTCAATGCAACGCGCTTCTCGAGGTCGACGTGACGCGCCTCGAAGACAGTGGCCATCGCGCCGCGGCCAATCTCGCGGACGAGCACGTACTTTCCGACGTGGGCGCCGCTCGCGAGGACCGTCATGAATGCGGCCGATTTGTACCTCCTCGCCCGCGATGTGCAAGATAAGACGGCGCGCGATCTCCGCGATAGGCTCAAGCCGACGTGGCCGCGCCCAAGCCCATTCGCGACGAGACGCTCACCGATTCCCCTGGCGGCGCAAACACGCTGGTTCGTCCGGACGCGGCGCTCTTCGTCGTCATGGAATGCGATCGCCCGAGCGCCGGGTCGTCTCGTCATCTTCTGCGCGGTGTCGAGGAGGTGTCGATCGGGCGCGGCGACGACCGCGTAGCGAAACGCGCGCTACCGCAATTGCATCTTTCGCTTCCGAGCGCACGCGTCTCGTCGAAGCATGCGCGCGTCTCACGAACGAACGCGGGCTGGCAGCTCGAAGATCTCGGCTCGCGCAACGGCACGCGCGTGAACGGGGCAACCGTCGTTCACCACGTTCTCCAAGACGGCGACGTCATCGAGCTCGGGCACAGCTTCCTCCTCTTTCGTGCCGTGTTGCATGCGCCTCCGGACGCACTCGAGGACTTCGACACGCGAAGCGCCTCCTTCGCGGCCCCGGGTCTCGGCACTCTACTCCCCAGCCTCGCCGCCGAAATCGACGCGCTGATGCGCATCTCGCGCTCGGACGTACCCGTGTTGATTCGCGGAGAGACTGGAACGGGAAAGGAGCGGGTCGCGCGTGCGGTCCATACGATCTCGGGACGCTCGGGCCCGTTCGTCGCCGTCAATTCCGGCGCGATTCCTCATGCGCTCGTCGAGAGCCAGCTTTTCGGACACGTGCGAGGAGCTTTCTCCGGCGCCTTGCGCGACGAGCCGGGCTTCGTACGTGCATCGAGCGGCGGAACTCTTTTGCTCGACGAAATAGGAGATCTGCCGGCAGCTTCGCAGGCCGCGCTTCTCCGCGTTCTACAAGAAGGAGAGGTGGTGCCCGTCGGGAGCACGCGCCCGCTCGCCGTCGATTTGCGGATCGTCGCGGCGACGCACCAACCGCTGGAAGCGTTGGTCGCGCGTGGCGCGTTTCGCGCCGACCTCCTCGCGCGTGTCGATGGGTTCACCTTCGCGCTTCCTCCGTTGCGCGAGCGAAGAGAGGATCTCGGATTGTTCGTCGCGGACATCCTTCGGGAGCTCGCTCCACCGGAGTCGTTCGTGCTCTCACCGGAAGTCGGACGCGCGCTCCTGCGCTACGCGTGGCCGCTCAACATTCGCGAGCTTCGCCATGCGCTCGCGCGCGGTGTCGCCTTGGCGCGTGATGGTGCGCTGAGCCCCGCCCATCTCCCGCCTGCCATCGCGGCGAGCGCGGCTTCGACGACGAGCGAAGAAGTCGTCGACGACGACACGCGGCTGCGCGCGCAGATCGAGATGCTCCTTTCCGAGAACGACGGCAACGTCGC
>JAICXU010000553.1 GCA_025934595.1 Polyangiaceae bacterium
CGAGCGCGATCGCGAGGCCCCACACCGCGAGCACGCCCGTCTGCGTTTGCTGGGAGATTCGCCCCGAAATCTGCAGCGCTTCGCGATAACCGGCGATGGCGTCGGAGAGACGATGCGATCGCATGTCGGCCTCGGCCAAGTTGAGCACCGGGACGACGCGCTCGACATTCGAGGTCTCCTTCTCCAGAAATTTTTCGTACGCCAAGCGCTCTTCTTCCGGCTTGTCGCGATGCGCGTCCGCGAACGCGAGCGTGAGCCACGCGTGATGAGCCTGATCGGCGTTCGGCGCATCGTGGAGCGCCTTTCCGATCACCTCCGCGGCCCCGTCCCATTTCTGCTCTTTCGACAGCACGTCGCCGAGATCGAAGCGAAGGCGCACGTCGGTCGACCCGCTCTGAAACGCTTCGTCGAGCGCGAGCTGCGCGCGTGCATACATCGAGTCACGGATCGTATTGGCACGGGGATCGAACACGCTGAGATCGCCATCGTTGACCGCCGCCTGCGCGAGCAGGTGACGAACGATCACGTGCGTCGCGAAATCGCGCGCGGCACGTGGATCTCGCGCTCGATCCCACGCGTCCGGTTGACCGAACACGTCGGGCGCGATTCGTTCTTGCGTCTGCGCATTCGAAACGACCGTCGTTGCGCCGCCCACGATGGCGATCGCCAGAACGGCTCGAAGACGGCGCTTCATCGCGTCCCTCGCTTCGGCGCCGTGGCGCTCGCCTTCGCGCGCGCGTGATCGGCCCACACCGCCGGCGCGTGCTCCGCGTATTTTTTCCAGGTTTCGCGTGCGGCGGTCATGTCGCTCGCTTCGAGACCGATCGCGGCGAGCGCGTCGGCCTCCGTGTCTCCGGTGCCCACGCCGAGAACGCCGGTCGCGAGCGCGTTCTTCACGAGCGGACGCGTGTCGCCGTGAATTCGCTCCGCGAGCACCGCTTTGGCTTCGTCTTTTTGTCCGGCGCGATCGAGCGCGAGCGCGAGGCCGAGCACAGCCACCGTTTGTGCGACGTCCTGCGAATCACGCTCGCCTTGACGAAATGTGGCAATCGCATCGCCCAACCCTTTCGGTCCCGACGACATCGCCGCCATGCCCGCTTCGTCGTACGCCACGCCGCGATCGGACGCCGATAGCGCCGACGCACGCGGCAAGAGCAATCGATAGGCAGCGCGCGCGTCGTCCATGTGACCCGTGCGCGCCGCCGATCGCGCGAACGCGAGAAGCGCCGAAGGATCGTCGAGCGCGTGATCGTCGCGCGTCTTCGCTTCGCGGAACGCTTCGAACGCGTCGGGAAATTTTCCGAGCAGCGCCGCCGCGCGACCGTCGAGCACCATCGGCGCCGCTCTCCCGGGACGCGTTTTGTCGGCTTGCCCCGCGAGCGCGAGGGCTTCTTTCGCCATCGCTGCGCCGCCCGCAACCTTCGTCGCGCCGCTCGCGAGGAGATCGCAATATTGACGAAGGGCCGGAGATTTGGCTCGTTCCCACACGTTCTTTCGAACACCGTCGACGGCGTCGCATTCCGCGGGACGCGCGCCGTTGTCGGCTCCGACCGCGCCCGTCTGCGCGAGCAAAAGCACGAGCACCGCCATCACGTTCATGGAGCGTTACAGAGCGCCGCGAGATCGGCGGCGGAGGCCGGCGTGCAGGCGTCGTCGGCGCCTGCGCAAACTTTGTCGGAGCAGTGGACGGCGGACCACGACCGATTCGTGCCGTTGTTGCACTGGCAACACACCGGAGCGCAATCCGCGCCTTCGGTGCATGCGCCGCCGGTGGGAGTTGTTCCGCGAAGCTGATTCGGTGTCGTCGGGCACGCCCCGTCCTCTTGCTCGCTCACGCGATCGCCGGCCGGCGGAACGTACGGCTGCTGCGCCGTCGAATGCGAAGAGCACGCGGCGATCGCCAAACAGAAAAAAGGCGCCCATCGAAGCATGGAGACGTTACGAGCCACCATGGAAAGGATGACGCAAGACGATGGTTTCGTCCCGTCGCGAGCCGACGCTGACGACGTCGAGCGGCGCACCGATTTCCTTCTCGATACGGTCGAGGTACGCGCGCGCCGCGTCCGGCAGATCTGCGAGCTTCTTCGCGCTGGCGATCGATTCTTTCCAGCCCCGCATCGTCTCGTAGATCGGCTTTGCCGTCGCGAGGTCGTCGATCGGAAATTCACGGCTCCGGCCGGCCGGCGTTTCGTAGCCGACGCACACCATGATTTCGTCGAGGCCGCTCATCACGTCGAGCTTCGTGAGCGCGACACCGTCGATCCCGTTCACGCGTACTGCATAACGCAAACCCGGTAAATCCAGCCATCCCGTGCGCCGCGGGCGTCCCGTGACCGATCCGAACTCTTGTCCGGCGTTGCGCAAGCGATCGCCGACGGCATCGGTGAGCTCGGTCGGAAAGGGGCCGCCGCCGACGCGCGTCGTGTACGCTTTCACGAGACCGATCACGCGATCGATCCGCGTGGGGCCGACGCCCGAGCCCGTGCATGCGCCGCCGGACGTGGGCGTCGACGACGTGACGAACGGGTACGTGCCGTGATCGAGATCGAGCAGCGTGCCTTGAGCACCTTCGAAGAGGACGTCTTCGTTCTTCACGAGCGCGTCGTTCACGACGGCCGATGTCTCTGCGAGCAGCGGCAAGATGCGATCACGAACACGGCGGACGAGATCCATGACGTCGCGCGGGCTGGGCAGCTCGCCGCCGAGCGCTTTCGCGACGGGCGACCACGCTTCGATCGCCGCCGCGACCAACTTTTCCGTGCGGGCGAGATCACGAAATGCGCCGAGCGGTATTCCGCGACGCGCTGCTTTGTCTTCGTAGCAAGGTCCGACGCCGCGTTTCGTCGTGCCGATCGCCGCATCACCCTTCTCGCGCAGCGAGTCGATCGCGACGTGATACGGCAAGATGGCGTGCGCGCGATCCGACACGGTGAGACGTGAAGCGAGCGAATCGTGATCGAGCTTCTTCTTCGAGATGAGCTCGTCGATTTCGCCGAGCAAGCGATCGGGATCGATCACCATGCCTTGGGCAAGCACGCAGCGCGTTCCCGTGCGCAAGATGCCGCTCGGGACGAGACGCACGATGATCTTTTCGTCGCCGACGACGAGGGTATGGCCCGCGTTGGGTCCGCCCGCGTAACGCACGACGAGCTTCGCGCGCTCGGTGAAGAGGTCGACGACTTTTCCTTTTCCTTCGTCCCCCCATTGCGCTCCGACGACGACGACACCCGGCATGCGCGTGAGAGTAGCGCGACTTCGCGCCGAGCGGATCGGCCGCGCTTTGCTCAAAAGGCGCAATTTGGTAGGGTTAATGCGTGGCACCCGCACCCATTTTCGTGGCGTTCATGCTCTTCGGGCTGAAGCTCGACCACGTCTCCCCGTGGGACGGCGCGGCCATTCCCGTCGCCCGTGCGCTGCCGAAAATGGAGCGCGTCGACCCCTATAACGGCGCGCCGATTCAGCTCGCGCCGAGCCGGCCGCTCGAGCTCGAGACGACCACGGATCCTTGGGACGGCGAGATTCCACCCTGACGCTCAACGCTCGTCCTCGCGCGCTTCTCTTCGATCTCGACGGCACGCTCATCGACTCGCGCGGTGACATCGCCGCCGCGTGCAATCATGCGCTCGTGCGCGCAGGTCGCGC
>JAICXU010000861.1 GCA_025934595.1 Polyangiaceae bacterium
AGTTCACGTACTTTCAACAGGTCGGCGGCATCGACTGCAAGCCCGTCTCGGGCGAGCTCACGTACGGCCTCGAGCGCATCGCGATGTACTTGCAGGATGCACCGACCGTGTACGACGTCGAATGGGCGAAAGGAATTCGCTACGGCGAGATCGCGAAGCGCGCCGAGTGGGAGTGGAGCACGTACAACTTCGAGCAAGCCGACATCGAAGCGCACTTCAAAGCGTTCGATCAGGCCGAGAGCGAGGCGAAGCGCCTGCTCGGCCTCTCGAAGGATCCGATGAAGCAGCTCGTCTTGCCCGCGTACGACTTCGTCTGCAAAGCCGCGCACGCGTTCAACGTGCTCGATGCGCGCGGTGCCATCGGTGTCACCGAGCGCGCGCGATTCATCGGACGCGTACGCGCGCTGGCAAAGGCAAGCGCAGAGGCGTACCTCGGCCAACGAAGAGCGATGGGCTTCCCCTTGCTCCCGAAAAATCATCCGTTGCGCGTCGAATCTGAACGCGCGTCAGGTCTGCGCGCTGGGGCAAACGCATCATGAAATGGCTTATTTTTGGCTCGATTTCGGTTTTGTTTTTTGCCTGCGGCGGCGACGAACGCCCTTCGCGGTATCCCGCCCGCGAGCCGGGCTGCGCGGTGCAGCTCTATTACGGCGCGCCGCAAGGTCGCACCGTCAACATCGGACCGGTAAGCGCGAGCTGCACGGAGGACGTGTCGGACGCCGATTGCTTGCGCACGCTGCAAGATCAAGTGTGCAAGCTGGGCGGCGACGTGGTGTGGGGCGTCGACGAGAAACCGAAGATGGAGCTCGATCACAAGAAGTTCAACGGCCGCGCGGCGCACACGCGTGATTCGTCACCGGCATCGTCGTCGTCGGGCGCAGCGAGCTGGAGCTCGAGCGTCACCGTGATCGACGGCGGAATGTAAGAATCAGTTGTTCATGCCGTGCGCGACGGCGGCGAAAAATCCGAGCACGGCGATCGTACCGACGACCGCGCCGACGACATCGACGGTAACGAGCGCGATCTTGCCGCCGGTCCCGCAATTCACGAAGCAGTACGTCTCCGCGGCGACGACCCCTCCGACGAGGCCGAGTCCGAGCGCGGCCGCGCCGATCGCTCCCCAGTGCGGGTTGTAATACGCATTGCCGCTGTCGACGTAGACGAGAGGATGTTTGACGCGTCCGTCGAGCGCGCAATGCGGAGCGTCGTTCGGCAAGCACGTGGACACGAGCGTGCTGAGACTCATCTGTGTCCGCGTCTTTTCCGGCTCCGGCAAGAGCTCGACGTCGTCGCCGGCGCGGACGATCTGCGATTTGCCGTCGTCGTCCTTCACGACGCTGCCGCCGGTTTTTTGCACCTCGGGCAAGGCATTGCGCAAGTCGACCGGCGAGACCGGCACGGGCGACATGATGGGCTCGCGATCGCATCCCGCGAGAAAGACGACGCCGACGAACGCGAGCATCGCACGCACTCTGCGTCTCTATCATTTTTCGCCAGTCGCGCGAGCGGCGAGGTCGGCTTCGCGTCAGGTCAGCTTCTCGAGCGCGGCGTCGACGGCGGCGAATTTCACTTTCTCGTCGGCCTGCAGCGTCTCGAGTTGCTTCCGGAGATTCGTGAGCTTGTCCTCGAGTTGCACGACACGATTCACGAGCGCAGCGGAAGCTCCGTGCTCGCCGCCGGCCGCTTTCAAATTTTCGCGCCATCGCTTCAAGTCTTCGTCGACGGTGCCGATGTCCTTGTTCGTCGTTTCGATCTTCGCTTTCGTCTGCTCGAGATCTCGCTGACGTTTCGCGGCCTCGGTGAGAAACGCGCTCTCGTTGCCACTGAGCCCCGTCGCCATTTTTTCGAGCGCATCGGAACGGAGCGCATCGATAGGCGTGGATTGCTCGAGACCTTCGACGACTTGCATCTTGCGCTCGAGCTTTTTTCCAGGCGGCACCACGATCACCGCGATCGGCCTATTTTCGGCCGGATCGAAGTCGAGCTTGTCGGCGCCGGTGACGCTCGCGTTCGATACGATCGGCAGGGCCGCGAACATGTTCTTCGCCCTACCGCTGCGATTCTCGAGATCGTAGGTCCACGCCGACGTGCGCAAGAAATGCTCGATGAGCGCGTCGTTCTTGAAGACGACGTGCTTCGTTTTCTGATCGCTCGTGACGTCCGTGCGGTCCACTTTCAGATCGAGCTCGGCGCCGTACGCCACGAAGACGCGCTCGCCGGGCTTCATGCGATCGATCTTCGACTCACCGGAAAATCCCCC